>JAKRWB010000516.1 GCA_022353185.1 ANME-2 cluster archaeon
CTAAATCACTATGCTGCGCCCGACCAAGTTTAAACAGTAAAGCTGAAATATTCGAAAATTTGGCTTTTCCGACAATCTCGTTTTCATGGTAATCATTGTATATTATGAGATTTTGGTTGCGATTATTTTAATTTCCATTACTCATGTTCTATTCGCCAACTATTCGCCAACTATTCGCCAACTATTAGTACATATTGTGTTGATCTGCCCTTTCCTTTGATCTTTAGCAGGCCCTTTTCAACAAGTTGAGATAACTCTACTCTAGCGGTTTCATCCGAAACACCGTTAAGTTCCCTATAAATTTTATTGTTTATGAATCCTTTTGTAAAAGTGGATTTCAACGCGTTCCTTTGCCTATCATTCAACTCAATACCAAGGTTCTCTATTTCAGATATAACAACAGCTTCCCCACCTGATCTAAAGATAACCTTTGTTTCAATATCCGATACTATGAACTCGGGCTCAGTAATCCCCCAATCCTTGCACGCATCTCTCATAAAATAGATGCCGGATCCATATTTTTCTATGTAGCCTATATCCCTCATCAATTGGCAGAGCATGGGATTTCGCGGAATATGCAATGGATTCTCAGGGGTTGTGCCGCGCGGAAAATTTCCAGGGCTTGAAATTTCAATTCTATCATCAAAAATAAAAACTCTAATATCAGACGGAGCTTCAAAATCCCTGTGTACCAAAGCATTGAGGACACCCTCCCTCAACGCTTCAATAGGGTATTCCAACTTATCAATTCTTCTAAAACTAAAAGGCGTCCTGAATCCAAACAATCTCACATTTCTTCTTATAAACTCCTCAGTTTGTTCTAACATCTCGGTCAATGTTCCAGAACAATCCAAACTATCCAACGTCGTTCTTGATATGTCCACGCCCTTAAATCTTGCACATAAGATCCTTAAAGGAATAAATCGCTGCGAATATTTGCAAAAAAAGACAATACCTGCATTTGTTGGTTTCACCTCTTTATCGATCTTCTTCGCACAGCCTATGTTCATTAACATCTCCTCAAATCTTATTTGAGATGGCATAGCAACCTTCCGTTTAGTGAATCTCGTCTTTAAAAACCAATCAACTTTTTCCTCATCAACATCCTTCAGATCAGCGTCCACACATGCCCGTCCGTCCCAATAAACCTTTGACGTATTAACAGCAAGATTCCTTATCCCCTCCGACCCAAGTTTTTGATTTGATTTACCAACTCGCACAAACGCGATTGCAAAAGCAAAAACCGGTTTTTGTTCATACTCTGCAACATCTACAACGATAACCTGCTTTCCATTCATGTCCTCAACATGAATTGAAGGATACACCAACGGATCTACATTCTGCTTGATCTGATTAGCCAGAACTTCGATCGTGCTCTTACCGATATCAACTCCAATGACCTCACAATTGTCTCCAACACCAATGAAAATAATCCCTCCATTCTTATTCGAGAATGCAGAGATTGATTCAATAACATCCCTCCACTCAGCCAGTGAAGTCTTAAATTCGGTGGTTTCAGATTCTCCTGCCTCAATGATCTCTAGCATCTTCATCAAGACATCCTCGCATCTAAATTCTCAAAATACCCAACCGTCCTCTCCAACCCATCACCCAACCCAACCTCTGGCTCCCACCCCAGCACATCCTTCGCCCTACTGATGTCCGGCCTCCGAACTTTGGGATCATCCACTGGCAGATCCTCAAAAACAACCCTTGAATCGCTTCCAATAATCTCAATAACCCTCTCAGCAAA
Organism: ANME-2 cluster archaeon; assembly: GCA_022353185.1. GTDB lineage: Archaea > Halobacteriota > Methanosarcinia > Methanosarcinales > Methanocomedenaceae > Methanocomedens_B. The sequence continues at coordinate 1,754 of JAKRWB010000516.1, forward strand.
CCCCAGCACAGTCATCTCCTTTGGATTCCCGATATTCACCGGGTCCACAAAATCCGACATCATCAGCCTATAAATCCCCTCTATCAAATCCGAAACATAACAGAACGACCGCGTCTGCTTCCCATCCCCGTACACCATAATATCCTCACCCTTCAACGCCTGGTTAATAAAATTCGGCACCACCCGCCCGTCGTCCGCACGCATCCTGGGCCCGTATGTATTAAAGATCCGTACAATCCGCGTATCAACTCCGTGGAACCGGTGATACGCCATCGTAATCGTCTCAGCATACCGCTTTGCCTCATCATACACACCCTGCGGCCCACCAGGATTAACATTACTCCAATACGTTTCATAGTGAGGGTTCACTAGAGGATTATCAATGACCTTTGATGTGGATGCGAT
>JAKRWB010000517.1 GCA_022353185.1 ANME-2 cluster archaeon
GGCCGTATATGGGATGAGAACGACGCTAAAGGGATATTCGGTAAACTGGGCGATACTGCCGGGGTAACTGACCTGAAGGCAAAAGAGAGAATTGACCAGCCGCCAATGCCTTTCAATACGACCGAATTTATCAGGGCAGCCAGTAGTATCGGTTTTACCGCATCCAATGCCATGAGGATTGCAGAGAGCCTGTATATGAACGGTTTCATTTCATACCCCAGGACCGACAATACGGTATATCCTGCAAGTATTGACCTGAGGGAACTTATCAAGAGTCTGGGCAAAGGCGTGTTCAAGCCTTATGTGGAGAGTCTGCTAAAGCAAAATGAATTGACACCTACGCGGGGTAAAAAGGAGACCACTGACCATCCCCCGGTCATGCCCGCGACATTTGTTGAGCGTTCCAAACTAAAAGACGATGAATGGAAGATATATGAAATGGTGACTCGACGTTTCTTCGCCACTTTTGCGTCTCCTGCTATTTGGAAGACCATGCAGGCACTGTTCGATATATCAGGAGAGGAGTTCAGGGGCAGGGGCGCGAATCTGCTGGAAGAAGGATGGCGCTGGTATTATCCGTATAATACACCTGAGGATATGATACTGCCTGACCTTAAAGTGGGACAGGTGCTTACCGTTGTTGAAAAAAAATTGGTGGATAAAGAGACCCAGCCGCCGGGAAGGTACGGACAGGGCAGGCTTATCAAGGTAATGGAAGATCTGGGACTTGGCACCAAATCCACCCGGCATGAGATCATATCCAAACTCTACAGCAGGGCATACGTGCACGGCAACCCGCTGCAACCTACAAATATTGCCATGGCAGTGATAGGTACTTTGGAGACGTATGCAGATACCATCACCAAACCGGAAATGACTGCCACACTGGAACAGGAGATGGACCTGATAAGCGAGGGTGCCAAGACCGAGGATGAAGTGGTTGACGAGTCCAGGATAATGTTAAGCGCAGTATTTGATGACCTTAACAAGAACAGTGAAAAGATTACCGAAGAGCTGCGCACCGGTATGCGTGAAGATAAGATTATCGGCACGTGCGAGAAGTGCAAAAGCGACCTGATAATCAGGCGATCAAAGAAGGGAGGGCGGTTCATTGGATGTACCGGTTACCCTGACTGTGACTTCTCACTGCCGCTGCCCAAGAGCGGGCAGATTATTGTTACTGATAAGGTGTGTGAGATGCACAATATGAACCATATCAAGATCATCACAAAAGGCAAACGGCCATGGGACCTGGGCTGTTCTTACTGCAATTTCATTGAATGGCAAAAAACCCTTAAGGATAAGGATAAGGATAATACTGACGATAAAAAAAAGTGATATGATTCAACGCTTTGGCAGTGGAGACCCTGTACGTCTGTTTGTTGCGGGACTGCATGGTGATGAGTGGGAAACTACATCCGCCTTACTTGAACAACTTTCCCCGCCCGATACCGGGACCCTCCTTATTATGCCAAAGGTTTCTGATAATGAATACCTGAGCACGCTGGACAGGGATTACTACACAACATACGCGCCCCACCTTCGCGAGGCCGTTGTGACGTATAAACCATCCATTTACCTGGAACTCCACTGCTATTCCAGGGAGAGTTATCCGGCCCTGATAGGGGATGGCAGGTTTGAACGTTATGGTGTGCCTGCATACATTGAGATCGAGGCAGGGATATTGATGGGTTCGGTATCACCCAGGGTGAGGAGGGATTATTTCACGCCAGATAATTTATGCGTATCATTCGAGATGCCAAGGACCCCTTCAGAGCAGTCCCTGAGAGTTATTCGGAGTCTGCTTGACGTGGTAAAGGAATGCTGGAGCCGCCAGGGGTTTGTGGCTTATATGTCACAGCACTATCCTGAACAGACTGCAGTGGCTGTCAAGAATTATTTGCAGTTTTACGGGCACTTATATTGAAGCGACACAATGCCAAAATCCAGTTATCCGAACGAATGTGTCAAATGCAGATACGACTACAAATCTGTGTAAATCTGTGAAATCAGTGTCTTTTTATTTTTCAGACACAGATTTCGCAGATTTACACAGATTTTACCTGAAGTTGGTGACAAGAAATACCTGATTTTTGAAACAGTGCTTGTTAAAGTTAAAGCAATACACGGATTAAGCAAAATAATATAATGCTTTGAAGTTATTATAGGCTCAATTTATGGAGTAGAATACAATGAAGGGAAATGTTTGGAAATTTGGAAACGATATTGATACTGACGCCGTCATACCTGGCAGGTATCTTACCATTAACACACCCGATGAACTGGCAGAGCATGCCTTTGAGGGTGTAAGACCAGAGTTCGCCGGTGAGGTCAGTCCGGGCGATATAATCATTGGAGGAACCAATTTCGGATGCGGCTCAAGCCGGGAACATGCACCTCTGGCTCTGAAAGGTGCAAAGGTGAAATGCATCATTGCAAAGAGCTTTGCCCGTATCTTTTTCAGGAA
>JAKRWB010000518.1 GCA_022353185.1 ANME-2 cluster archaeon
ATAAGATTCTGACTATAGTGTTGAGTGTCCAATTTAATAAACAGATATAAAAAATGTTAACTAACATTAACATAATTTACCATAAAATGAGTGAAAAACCCATCGAACAGTACGAACACGTAGGAAAGGAGCGCTGCAATAATCCACCGGTAGGTCTGGTCACTCCTGAAACTGATACTGAAACCGAAAGAAAGACATATCAATATGACCCGCACCTGGACCCCATCCTTCAGTGGGCGGGCAAGGCTGAGCATACCTCTTTTGAAGTTCCCACCAAATCCCTCCACGTCCACGAGCGTATCGACCCACGCACCATTATTAAGGCAGTGCAAAAAGGCAGAAGTGACGAGTCCAGGCAGATGTCCCTGTTCAAGTACACAGAAGAGAACCCGCCCCTGCGTGAGGCCATCGAGTTCTACAAGCACAGGCACAACTGGTCGAACCGCCTGATAGCAGGTGATTCCCTGCCGGTGATGAACTCGCTGCCTGAGAAGGAAGGCATGGCCGGGCAAGTGCAGATGATTTACATCGATCCGCCCTACGATATCAGGTACGGCTCCTAAAAATATTTTAGAATTATCGAATTTGACAAAATAGTAAAATAATGGTGATTCAATGAATAATACAATACAAAATCCTGTTATGACTCGATCATCAATATTTATTGATTGGTCAAATATTTTTATCTATGCAAAGAATTTGGGGTTTAAAATCGATCCGTTCAGACTGTGTGACTTAGTATCAGCAAATAAACAGGTTGTCCAGAAACATTATTTTTCTGCAGAGGATCCTGAAAATACAGGACAGCAGCGTTTTCATGAAGGATTAAAAAAGCGAGGTTGTTTTGTGCATACACATGTGCTGGTAGAAAGACCCGGAAAAGTTTACTGCCCGAAATGTCGTGTAGAAATCAATTATACATGCAAAGATTGTGGAGCGCAAATAACTTTACCGCCGCATAAGTCAAAGAGAATTGATATTTTGATAGCGCTTAAGTTACTTCAAACATCTCATTTATATGATGAAGCAGTACTTATAAGTGGAGATCAAGATTTCATTCCTATAATCGACCACCTGCGTCAGGAAGAAGGCAAGAAAGTTACAATAGCCTCTTTCAGGGAACCATTATCCTACGAATATCATACGACATGTGATAACGTAATAATTTTGGATGAGCATATTGAAGAGATAAAACAGATTGTTAAACCACGTGGAGGGTTTTGAAGCCAAATGAACTGACGTTCCACCACGTGGCAATTTATGTTAATAACATATTAGGGGGAGTCAGATATATATTTTTCGTTCATAACAATTATAGTTGAAAACTAAATATATTTAACTAATTCTTTGCGGCCTTTGTGCTCTTTGCGGTGGAAATATCTTTGAAAACAATATCTCCCAGTACAATTATATTACCGCAAAGTACGCAAAGAGCGCAAAGTGGTCAAATGATATGCAATGAATATTATGTTCTTGACTATATTTACGATATAGGGATATCCGCCGCTCATATCTGATGAGAAGTCTGAAATATAAGGATGTTGAAGCCGCCCGCTTGGATGCTGCAGCGTCTGCGGCACATTATCTGCGTGCGTATTTTCTGTGTGGGACCGGCGAGCTTGATGTGGATGTTGTGCTGGATTCGCTGGATGAGATACGAAAGTGGATGATGGGTTATATTTTTGCTTTAAAAAACCGCGGATGAACGCGGATGAACGCAGATGCGTATTAATAAATCCGCGTTCATCTGCGTTTATCTGCGGTTTGTTATTTTCTATAATCACTTGCGAATACATAAGATTCTGACTATAGTGTTGAGTGTCCAATTTAATAAACAGATATAAAAAATGTTAACTAACATTAACATAATTTA
>JAKRWB010000519.1 GCA_022353185.1 ANME-2 cluster archaeon
TCGATGAAAGTATACAAAGACTATGATGACCTGCCAAAATTAAAACTCCCTCAAGGGCAGGAAGTGTTTATAAGCGACAGTACAATCCGGGACGGCTCACAGATGCCGGGTATTGTGATGTCCAGGAAACAGAAACTGCAGATATTCGAATATCTCCACCAGATGAGGATAGAAAAACTGGAAACATTCGTTTTTAACCAGCGTGACAAGGAAGCAGCTAAAGAAATGCTGAAAAAGGGTTATGAATTCCCTGAAGTTACCGGTTGGGCCAGGGCGAACCCCGCCGACATTGATATTGTGCTGGAAATGGATGGAATAAAGGAAACAGGCATACTCATGTCAGTATCCGATTCCCATATTTTTGACAAAATGGGGCTCCCATCAAGAGAAGCTGCCGAAGAGAAATATGTGGATGCATTACAATATGCTGTTGACCATGGACTGCGCACCAGGGCTCATATCGAAGACATGACCCGAGCCGACAACTATGGGTTTGTATTCCCTCTAATTCAAAAACTTATTGAAATCGACCCTGATTGTACCATCCGGATTTGCGACACACTGGGAATGGGAGTACCTTTTGAAGGTGTTGACGAACCATATGGCATCCCAACAATGGTCAAATACCTGAAAGATGAGATTGGGGTCAAGAACATAGAAACCCATGTCCATGATGATTTCGGTCTGGGAGTTGCCAATTCCCTTGCAGGATACTGGCACGGTGCCAACTGGTCAAGCCTGACATTCCTGGGTATAGGCGAACGTGCAGGGAATACCGAAATAGAGAAAATAATGTTGTTCCTGAACCAGAGAGTAGAAGGGTTTGAAAAGTATAATCTGGAAAAAGTTACTGAATTCGCCAGGTTCATGGATAAGGAAATTGGTATCAGGGTGCCACGCAATAAATCTGTGGTCGGCAGGAACATTTTTGCTCATGAAAGCGGCATACATACCGCCGGAGTTATCAAGAATCCTTTCACCTATGAAGCTTACCCACCAGACATTGTAGGCGGAAAACGGCAACTGTTGATAGGCGATTCTTCAGGGCTGGAAGTGCTAAGGCATAAAGTACAGGAAACCCTGAATGACCTCATAGGTGTAAGAGCGAAGGTACTGAAGCGGGACCCGCGTCTTAAAGCCATACAGACCGACATACAGAGGCTCTATGATAAAGAACTGAGGGTCTCGTGCATATCTGATGAGGAATTGAAGGGTTACGTTGAGAAATATTTCATGTTCGAACCTATTGTAGAATCCGATACCCATGAAAAGGCTGAGAAACACTAACTAAAGTTCATACATATTTATACTGGCGGACAAAGCCGCCGGACGTTCATTTTTTTTGAGTACAATTTTATTTCATCTTAGCAATAATAGCATTTGTCATTTCGCTCAACTTTGCGCTGCCACCCATATCATAGGTTACATGCTTGCCTTCTGATATTACAGCTTCAGTGGCATCGAATATGGCTTTTGACTGCTCTTTCTCTCCAAGATAATCCAGCATCCATGCCCCTGCCAGTATGGTAGCTACCGGATTGACCTTATCCTGTCCCGCATATTTAGGCGCTGAACCGTGAGCAGGTTCGAACATTGCATAATTGTCGCCGATATTGGCAGAGTATATCAATCCGATACTGCCCACAAGCGCACTACACTCTTCACTGATAACATCCATGAAAAGATTGGTAGATAGCAATATCGACTCGTTGAATATCTGGGGATTCTTGATCAACTGCTGGGCGATGT
>JAKRWB010000520.1 GCA_022353185.1 ANME-2 cluster archaeon
ACAAAGCCCTGCTTACCAGAGCATACCAGTTAAGCAATGGCGGTGAACTCATAATCGGCATAACCTCAAACGAGATGGCCAGTAAAAAGTACCACAAGGTGGAAGACTGGGGGGTAAGAAGGCAGATGGTCATGGGTTTTATGCAAGACACCTTCAATGCAAGCCCGCTCATCGTCAGGCTGGACGACCCCTTCGGCCCCACCATAGACGAGGATTTCGATTACCTTGTGGTCTCCCCTGAGACCGAAACCCCGGCCAACCTGATAAACACTAGGCGCGCTGAACTGGGAAAACAACCCATACGTATCCAACTTGTAGAATTTGTGCTGGCAGGGGACGGTAGTCCCATATCCTCCACCAGGGTGTTACATGGCGAGATAGACGTTCACGGCAACCTGCTGCAACACCGATAATAATATTTATCTTGTGGATGTTTTGTGTTCACAATTCATTCATAATAAATACCATATTTCACACTTCAAGAGGAACATTATATGTCTATTACACAACTCCCAAAAGAGTACAACCCGCAGGAGGTCGAACCCAGGTGGATGGGGAACTGGCAAGATTCAATGAACTACTTTGACTGGGACAGCAAAAAGCCCCAGTATATCATCGATACGCCACCGCCCTACCCCACAGGCAATTTCCATATAGGCAATGCTCTGAACTGGTGCTACATAGATTTCGTTGCCCGCTACAAACGGATGCGAGGGTACAATGTGATGTTCCCACAGGGTTGGGACTGCCACGGCCTGCCAACCGAAGTAAAGGTGGAGGAGATATATAAAATCACCAAGAACCAGGTGCCACGTGCCGAGTTCAGGCAGTTGTGCGAGGACATGACAGTCGGAAATATCGAGAAAATGCGCAATACCATGCGCCGTCTAGCATTTAGCATTGACTGGAGTAACGAGTACATCACCATGAAGCCGGAATACTACGGCAAGACCCAGCACTCCTTTGTGCAGATGTACAATAAAGACCTGATATACCGCTCCGACCATCCCAACAACTGGTGTCCCCGCTGCGAAACAGCTATCGCTTTTGCAGAGGTAGAATACGAGGCCAGGCAGACCACGCTGAACTATTTCCATTTCGACAAGCTGGACGTGGCCACCACCAGGCCTGAACTACTGGCAGCCTGCGTGGCAGTAGCCGTAAATCCTGACGATGGCAGGTATAACGAATATGTGGGCCAGGAGATTGAAGTGCCCGTATTCGGTCATAAGGTAAAGGTATTGTCCGATTCCGATGTTGACCCGAACTTTGGTACCGGCGTGGTCATGATATGTACCTTCGGTGACAAGCAGGACGTAAGATGGTGGGCTGAACTGGGTCTGCCCCTGCGTAAAGCCATTGACAAACAGGGCATCATGACCTCCATTGCAGGGAAGTACGAGGGTATGTCCCTGGCTGATTGCAAAGAGGCTATTACTACAGATATGAAGGATGCGGGTCTCATCTATGAGCAGGAGACCCTGGACCAGAATGTTGGCCTGTGCTGGCGCTGCAAAACACCAATAGAAATACTGTCAGAGCGGCAGTGGTTTGTGAAAATAGATGCCGACGACATCATATCAAAATCATCAGAGATCAACTGGGCACCCCCATATATGGAGGTAAGGCTCAAGAACTGGACCGGAACCATGGAATGGGACTGGTGTATCTCAAGGCAGCGTATCTTTGCCACACCCATCCCTGTATGGTACTGTGACGAATGCGGCGAGGTAATGGTGGCCAAAGAGGAATGGTTGCCTCTTGACCCTAACATATCACAACCGCTCGAAGCCTGTAAATGCGGTTCTACTTCATTTTTGCCAGAGGAAGATGTGCTGGATACCTGGATGGACTCGTCCATAACAGCCCTGAACGCTGCCGGCTGGCTATCCCGGGACGATGTGCGCATGCCGACCCAGCTGCGCCCCCAGGGACATGACATTATCAGGACCTGGGCTTTCTACTCTATCCTGCGCTCCAGTGCCTTAACGGGCCTGCGGCCGTGGGACGATATTATGATAAACGGTATGGTGCTGGGTGATGACGGTCATAAAATGAGCAAGAGCCTTGGTAATATCGTGATGCCGGAAGCGGTTGTAAAGGAATATGGTTCAGATGCTTTCAGGCAGTGGGCCGCAATCGGGGGTGCTACCGGGTCTGATATCATGTTCAGGTGGAAGGATGTGGTGGCAGGCAACCGGTTCCAGCAAAAACTCTGGAGCATTGTCAGGTTCTGCATGCCTCACCTTGAGAATTTCCAGCCTGGCGAGGTGCAGTACAGAACCATCGACCGCTGGCTGCTGAGTAAACTGAACACCCTTATCAAGGAAGCTACTGCCAGCATGGATGCATACCAGTTCGACGAGACATTGAAGAATATCAGGGGCTTTGCCTGGGATACCCTGGCAGATAATTACATCGAACTTGTGAAATCCAGGCTGTACGGCGACGATACCGAAGCAAAGCGGGCAGCACAGCAGACATTGTACCTGACAGTGGACGCTTTGGCGAAGATGCTGGCTCCGTTCATTCCTTACTTTGCAGACGAGGTGTTCTCACAGTTACATGACCACAGCGTGCATACTGAGGCGTGGCCCGGGGTGGATGAGTCTGCCATTGATGCGGCTGCTGAGGGTTCAGGCGAGCAGGTGAAGGAGATAACTGCGGCCATCAGGCGCTTTAAATCTGATAATGGCATGGCATTGAATGCACCCCTCGGCCGGATCAGGATATACGGGCGTATCAAGGATGTAGCCGATATCGCAGGGACTGTGAATGCTGAAATAGATGTAATGGCGGGCGAGCCTGAGTTCGAGTATAGCGTGAGTGGTGTTAAGCCGAATATGAGTGTAATCGGTCCTAAGTTTCGTGATAAGGCCGGAGCTATCATAGGTGCTTTGAAAAGTGCTGATGCTGCAACCATTGCAGAGCAGGCGGCGGCAGGGGCAATATCTATCGAAGCAGGCGGCGAGACTATAACACTTGAGCCTGATTCGGTGGCTTTTGAGCGAGAGATACTCTCAGAAGGCCATGCGGTTGATGTGATGGAAGTGGGGGATGTGATGGTCGTGGTTGAGAAAGCATGACCATTTTTTTTAGATGAAATTTATAGTAAAATCTCTCTTTTAATTCATGTTGATTTCTGGAATTCACAGAATAACCGCCTATGTCCGCACCTTTTTAAAATAACATCAGTTGTATATTTATCTTAAATAAATCAAAAAATATATATCAGTTAAAGGTGTGTCATTCTGGCGGAGGAATTACTATTAAAAAATATATGATGGTGACGGTATTATTATTAATAATATCATTGATTGCCGCTGGCTGTACAAGTACAGTTGACGATTCAACTGAAACAGTTGAAGATTCAACTACCAGCGTTGATGAGACGGAACTTATCTCAGTATCGAATATCGGAACAAATGTCCTAACATCTTTTAATGCGGAGGTGGAAAGTCCTGACATTGACCCCACGGCTTATGTTCATCCACTTGCCTCGGTAATCGGGGATGTCCATATCGGGACCAATGTATTGATATCCCCTGGTGCTTCGGTGCGTGGTGATGAAGGGCAGCCCATTCATGTTGGCGACGATTCCAATATCCAGGATGGTGTGGTGATTCATGCTCTTGAGACCGAAGAACACGGCGAGGCTGTGGAACACAACCTTGTGGAAGTTGACGGTCAGAAATATGCTGTTTACATCGGGGATAGAGTATCCATGGCTCACCAGTCCCATGTTCACGGCCCGTCAAAAGTTGGTGATGATTCATTTATCGGCATGCAAGCCTTTGTATTCAAGGCAGAAGTTGGTAACAACTGCGTACTTGAACCGGTATCTGCGGTCATAGGTGTGACCATACCGGACGGCAGGTACGTGTCCGCTGGTACAGTAGTGACCACTCAGGCCCAGGCCGATGCCCTGCCCGTTATTACAGATGATTACGCATACAGGCATACCAATGAAGCTGTGGTGCATGTGAATGAGCAGCTGGCAGAAGGATATAACGAACTGCATGAACCCTTGACCCATATCGGGGCCAATGTACTTACATCCTTCAATGAAGACGTGGAAACGCCTGATATAGACTCTTCAGCTTATATCCATCCCCTTGCTTCAG
>JAKRWB010000041.1 GCA_022353185.1 ANME-2 cluster archaeon
TAAGGTCATTCAGGAAATCAATCATTTCCTTTTCATCTTTTACTTTGTTCATTTGATACAATGTTGCTTTTATCTTTATATACAGATAAAGATTTCGATGATATATGCCACGTTCCATCTTTACGTATCATAATTAAACAACATCGGCAACACATCGTATACTTTGTGCACCATTTACACTGACAAGAATTTATATATACTACAATGACAGTATATCTGTTAAGAATAAATTTTATAGAAAAAAAAGGGTGATGGTAATGTTAACATATAAAACGGGTGTCAATGGACTGGATGAAATGTTGAAAGGTGGAATACCTGCAAAGTCAATCACTACGCTTATCGGTCCGGCAGGTAGTGGCAAAACAATAATGTCGCTTCAGTTCCTGTATAATAATTTGGCAGACGGAAAAATGTGCATCTATGTAAGTTCTTCCCATTCAAGGAAGGAGCTGGTCGAAAATTCATTAGCATTTGGATGGGATTTCATGCCCTACCTGGAGAATCGCCAATTAATAATGATGAAATTCGACCCGGTAAAAATCAAGGTAAAAGATTCTGAGATTCACCTGATTTCAGGATTTCTGGATGAACTTCCTGAATTCCTGTATTCCCATAAGGCTGATGTAGTTGTTATAGATTCCATAACAGAATTCTTGATGCTTTGCAGAAGCGATATTGAACGAAGAGGACGTCTGTTAAACCTGTTTTCAGTAATGAAGGAAAATCAAAATCTAGTATGGATAACGTCAGAAACCGAAGTGAATTCTACTCATAGTAAATACGGGATTGTTGAATTTGTTGCTGATGGAATTATAACATTGAGACGAATTCAATCAGAAGACCTGGCTGAATTACTTCATGTTATTCAAATTAATAAAATGAGGTGGATTAAGCATTCCAGGGAGATAAGGCAATACGATATTACCGCAACAGGAATCGAAGTATACAATAAATACCAGGTAATGATTTGAGGTGCCTAAAATGTCTGAAATTTTATTTGAACAGGAAAATGAACTCCCAGAAGGCAGTACATTATTGCTTACTGCACCTGTAGCAAATACTGAGAAAGAGTTATACAACTCGATATTAAAAACCATTTCAAATTCTGAAGTTGATAACATTATCTGGATTTGTTATCAAAAGGTTCCAAATGACATTATTGATTACCTGATCCAGATTAATACATCCCAGGAAACTATTGACAAAATACATTTTATAGACATGATGAGCAATATGCTCGGTCTTGGGCAAAAAAATATGAACTCATCATATTGTTCAACTCCAACAGAATATAACTGTCTGCTGCGCAATATTGAACAGTTTACAGATAGTGAATGCAAATGCCTGATTATTTTTGATAACCTTAATGCATTAATGTCCTATGACATGATTGAACGGATGATAAGATTCATCAGGAACCTGAATAATCTTTCATCCAGCAAAAAATGTCCGATTATCTATCTTGGAATTTCAGGTGGAAGCAGTCATGAAATTGAGATCTCCATACACGCTGCTATGGACAACATCTATCATTTACAGGGGAACATCGTCAAGACACCAAAAATGGATTCCTGGGATAAGTTCAAAAGTGTATCCTGGACTGACGTTTTCACATTAAACTCTCCGATTATGTTTATTTTGTTTATTGTGATGATGGTAACAAATATTTTTCTTTTGGTTGCATTAAGTGTAATAGTCTTGACGTTACGCTTCTAAAGAGGTGATTAAAATGACTCCCGAGATAAAAGAATTAGAGGGTTTGTCACCTGAAAACAGGCGCAGGATGCTTGCAGATACTGAAATAAAGTATAAGACTGTAATTAAAGAGCTGCAGGAAACGACAGAGTATATTGATGAACTTGTTGGCAAGTTAGCTGGCAAAAAAAATAACAATTTCACTACTCTTTTAACTACTTTGTTGCAAATAATTCACATACAATCTAAGATGCTAACTGATATACGATTGGAATTAAATGAGATTTCAAATGAGCATAATGCTGAACTCCATTATATACATTTGAACCTTGAAATCATGTACAAGAGCATCAGTGATATTGACCATAACATATTAGAGTTGAAAAAATAAACGGATAATTGAATTATTTTGCTGACCTTCGCATAATCATTTTTATCCTGGCAACAACTTCTTCCGGTAAAAAGGGTTTTGTGATATAGTCATCAATACCCAATCCCATCCCCTGGAGTTTTTCATCAGTTCCAGCCTTTGCAGTTATCATAATAACAGGGATGTATTTTGTAGTCCTGTGGGATTTTAGAATATCCACAACCTCATATCCGTCCATTTCCGGCATCGTAATGTCCAGCAGTATGATGTCAGGACCTTCAGCAAGGACCATTCCCAGAGCTTCTTTGCCATTGTGTGCTTCCACGAACTGCCAATCTTCAAACTGGAAGATTTTTTTTAACAGCGCAATTATTTCAGGAGAATCATCTGCTACCAATATCTTCAATCTATCGTCAGTACTTCCCCCGAATCCAGATCTCAATTCGTCCAGTTCTACCATTTTTACAGATGTTTCATCAATTTTATTATCCGCTTTCGGGAGGATGAAATAACCGACTGCAATGTATATTGCGGAATATAAAAATGAAGCAAATGTCTTGGTCACAATATGGGCCTGCAGGATGCCGGGAGAGGCAAGTCCGCTAATGCATAAACCCCCTACAAATATCAAACTATCTGCATAAAGTGCAAGAGTCAACGAAATAAATACGTTTATGAATTTGTATTTGCTTATACCGGACAGGAAATTATAAATAACAAATAACATGAATGCACTGACAATAAATCCCAATATTGAAAAGAATAAAATTGATGTATTTGAATGTAATAAAGTGTACAGTAATTCAAAATCAAAAGGTGACAAGGGACTGAGTAAATATTCAGCCTTTATTAAAAATAAACTATTAACAAATATCAATAAAAGGGAAGTTAAAACAATTCCAAACATAAATCTTCGTGCTTCTTCGACACTTCTGAGATCACAGACAATAATAAAGGCAAAAAGTATTAGTGGAGCTACGGTAGCAGATGTACCTGCAATAGAAAAGTCAAGAAATCTGAACAATGATATACCTGCTGTGATATTCCCATGTATCAGAATTCCAGCAAGGAACATGTAAAATGGAATTAATCCGTACCTGGTATTTAGCTTGAACAGCCCGATACTTACCAAAGCGAAAATTACAATTTCCAGAGCATATATTAATATCTCGATCATGTTTTCATTGTGTAATTTATCAGTTTACTAATACTGAATTATTTAAATAGTTTTTTTCCGGCTTTCAGCGCTTCTTTAAAATGTTCAGAAACAACTGGAGTATCGCTTGTAAGACCCCTATATTCTTTGAGGGAATCCAATATCTCAATTCCACGGTCTGATATCGTAAATTCCTTGATATCGCTATCAAAGTCGCTTCCCTGTAGTTTTAATACAAGGAGAGATTTCTTTATCCCTGCTTCAATTTCAATGTTTCTAAGGAGGATTATGGAATCCATAACAAAAGGAAGACCAGTATCAGGGATATTGATCGGACCGATAATTTCAGGTAATTCATAGGTGAATATGGATGATATGTTATGATTCCTGAAATACTTGGTCAAGGATAAAATATACATCCTAAGCTCTTCAGGGTTAGGAATTGCCTGGCTAAGACCTGAAATACTTTCAATTAATACTCTTTTCACACCGATATTATCAATAATTTCCTGTATCTGCAAAACCAGTTCATCCGGGAATACATAACCATGAGGGTGATATATGAATCTCAGGATGTCTTCCTTTTCATATTTTTCAAGGTCAAGGCCGAAGGATTCTGCCGATTTAATAATTTCCTTTGCTTCACTTTCAAAAGATATGATTAGGCAGGGTTCTTTGTTAAGTATACCATTGGCAATAAAGTGGAGGCCCAGTACTGATTTCCCACATCCTGCACTACCCGCCACCATTGTGGCACTGGATTTGGGCAGGCCGCCTTTCATCATCTTGTCCAGGTTCTTTATGCCTGTATTTATCTTTCCTGATTCTATTTCTGAATCAATCAGGGAAGGCATGAACCGGGGGAATACTTTTATTCCGTCCCCGGTTATCCGGTATGTGTGTTCTCCTTTGAAAAAATCTGAACCCCTCATCTTTGAAACTTCAATATAGCTCTGCCTTTCTTTGCCGATAGAATGACTGTCCAGGAAAATTACACCATCGACCATATAGCTCCACGGATTGTCTGTAAGTTCATTTCCAGATAATTCACCAGTCATAAGCAGTAATGCATTCCATGCCTCAAATTCAGAAAAAAGGCTAAGGGCAAAACCGCGCTTTTCAGGATAGTCAAGCTTCCTTTCTTCAAAGGTTTTTATAATATATTCTAAGATAGTGATAGGGTCAATGACCACTATTGAAGGATTATATTTCAGGACCTTGTCCCGAATGAACTCATATATGGCAAAATCGCCTTTTTCGATAATTCCTCTTTCAACATTACTGATCTTCAATTTTCCTGATTCTATCAGGTTGTTATCAAAAAACGAATATTGTGACATGGATCTAATGATCATGGAAGAGGATTCAGATAACATTGAAAAGAATATGCAGGTTTCACCTTTTTTTGCAGCATTGAACAACATTTGCATACACATAGTTGTCTTTCCGGAACCTGCCGGTCCTGCAATTAATATTGCCGATGGTTTGATGAATCCTCCATGAAGAATCTCATCCAATCCATTTATCTCAGTAGAAATTTTCATTCTGATATCCCACGACCAAACTGAATAACTTTGGTAGTATATTATTGTTGTAACTTATAAGATTTTTCCCTGTGTCCTGGGAAACAGTGAAGTTCATTTTGGATCACTTAGTTTTTACCATATCCTGCATGATTCACCATACAGTTCTTCCTGAATACTGTCGATCCTGGGCTCGTCACCGCATACAGGACACTGAGGATTCTTGCGTATCTTGATCTCATCAAATGTCATGTTCAGGGCATCATAATATATCATCCTGCCAAAAAGTAACTCACCGATACCAAGCAGGTATTTCACAACTTCTGTGGCCTGGATAACACCAATAATACCGGGCAGCACACCCAGCACCCCTACTTCCTGGCCGGACGGAACCATGTCTGGTGGCGGCGCATGTTCGAACAGGCAGCGATAGCAGGGTCCTTTTCCGGGAATTATGGTTGTGACCTGCCCCTCGAACCTGAAGATACTGCCATGGGACAGGGGGGTTTTTGTCAGCACGCAGGCATCGTTGACCATATACCGGGTGGCGAAATTATCTGAACAGTCCACCACGATATCATAATCCTTGATGATATCCATGATATTACTGGCATCCAGCCGCGTTTCGTAGGGTACGACCTTCACGTCTGGATTCAGTCGCTCAACGAACTCGGCTGCTGAGAGCACCTTGGGCTTATCCACATTCCCGCCGTGTATGACCTGGCGCTGCAGGTTACTAAGGTCAACCACGTCATCATCTACAACCCCCAGCGTGCCAATTCCGGTAGCGGCCAGGTACTGGATGACAGGAGAGCCAAGACCTCCTGCCCCGATGCACAGCACTTTTGAGTCCAGCAGTTTCTGCTGCCCTTTACCGCCGACTTCGGTAAGAATGATGTGCCGTGAGTACCGCCGTATCTGTTCTTCATTCAATCCGCCTATCATCTGAATATTTCTCCTGGGTTGTAGTGAGATATTACTGGGGGTTGTATTTAGTTTACTGAAGTATTACGGGTACAAATATATTATGATGGTGAGAGTTTGATTTTATTGGTTCTATCAGGGACATTTTCATCAAAAGTCAAACGTTGCGCCGGCACACCCAATCGCAGCAGAGCTGCGGGGCATGACGTGCCGTCGCTTAACAATCCAGTTT
>JAKRWB010000521.1 GCA_022353185.1 ANME-2 cluster archaeon
CTAGTACAGCTTGGCGCAAATTTACCCACCATCAAGCAGCCAAAACTTTGCCTCTGTAAGTCCATTTGAAGGGCTTAGCCATCGTGCGGTTAAAGTAGTCGATGAACTCCAATAAACGAGTTTTGAGGTCTTCTTTGCTCTTGAAGCTCGCTCTTTTGAGCAATTTTCTTACCAGGATGCTGAACCAGATTTCAACCTGATTCATCCATGAAGTGTGCTTAGGGGTGTAGTGAAACACAATCTTGTGATTTGGGTCACTCAGAAAAGCAACGCGTGTCTCCATTGATTTCAGAATGCCGTGTTTACCTTTTGTTCCCAAATCGATATCCAGGCCTTCGTATTTGGCAACCATCCTGACCAGAGTTTCAGATTTATGGGTGTTGAGCCCATCCATCACGATATGCCATCTGGTGGCTTCCGGATCACAATTAATTGTCCCTTTGATGTGGTTTGCAAAGTCTTTTTCTGTGCGTGTATCGCCGCAAGTAGGCGAAACCACCCGACCAGTAACGACATCCAGATTGACAATGAGCGCCTGCGTGCCATGTCTGATATATTCGAATTCACGACGCTGGACCTTCCCTGGAGCAAGCGGTAAGTCATGGGATTTGCGTTCCAGAGCTTGAACCCCAGTCATTTCATCGGTACTCAGTGTTCGTTCACCTTGTTTGGCGCGTTCCGGGGCGGTGATGTACAGTTTTGAGATGTTCCTGACTTTCTTGTCAAAATCCTCATCGTTTGAGGGCGTCAACCAGTAACGGATTTGGTGCGGTTTTAAGTCTGCTTCGTCCAGCAAACGTCCAACATGTCGAGGAGAAATGCTCTCCACGATATTTCGCTTTATAAGTTCATCAGCTAATTCTCGGCTTGACCAGTGGCTAATCGGACGATCAGACTCAATTGGGTCTTCACAGGCAATGGCAAATAGATGGGTCACCTCTTCTGCTGTAAACGTAGGCGGCGTTCCAGATCGAGGAGCATCTTGCAAACGTTCCAGAACTGACTTTTCATCACCAGCCAAATCTAACCAACGCCGCCGCCAATGACGGGCTGTATCGCGGCTGATTTTGAGTATGAGAGCGATTTCCCGATGGTTTTTACCTGCATCAGCAAGTAAAATGATTCGTGCTCTGAGTGCAATTTGCTGAGGCGTTGAATGCTTCGTGATCAACTTTTCTAATTCGCTACGTTCGGTTTTAGTAAGATAAAGTGGGTTAGGAAATAATCTAGGCATAATATTTCAACTTCGAATGTTTTAGGATGGGGATTGATTATAACAATAGGATGTTATTAAATGGTATGTAAATTTACGCCCATGCGTACTAG
>JAKRWB010000042.1 GCA_022353185.1 ANME-2 cluster archaeon
TTGGATTTGCATCTATTTATTTCGCTGTGAGTACAATTATTCTGGGATATTCTTTCGTTGTATGTGCATGGAAGTTTGTTTTGCCGAAGATTAAAGTTGATTTGGATTTTTGGAAATCTACATTGAAGGAAGCATTGCCGTTTGGATTAACTGGAATTTTTGTTACAATTTATTATTGGATTGACTCGATTATGCTTTCCTTAATGCAGGGAGATGAAGCTGTTGGTTGGTATAATGCAGCTTATAGGTTAATTATGGTTTTATTATTTATTCCATCGATACTCAATATGGTTATTTTTCCTGCTATGTCTCGATTTTTTATTACATCTAAAGAATCCCTTAGGTTTGCATATGAGAAATATTTCAAATATATGGCTATCGTTGGAATTCCATTAGGTTTAGGTACAACTTTACTGGCGGATAGGATTATTTTGTTAATCTTTGGTGCAGAATACATAAATTCGGTAATTGCACTTCAAATATTGGTTTGGTCTTCAGTGTTTATATTTCTCAATGGAGCTTTCGCACGACTACTGGAAGCTTCGAATTATCAAATGACTATAACAAAAATAACTGGAATTTGTATGGTAGAAAATGTTGTATTGAATTTAATAATAATACCAAAATTTAGCTATATTGGTGCAAGTGCAACAACTGTAATAACCGAATTTACTGCTTTAATTCTTTGTATCATTGTGAGTTCAAATATTGGATATAATATTTCTAAAAACAATATAATAAATGCACTTAAAGTAGTGATTGCAAGTTTAGTTATGGGATTATTGATAATTAATTCAGAAGATTTGAATTCATTCTTTTTAATTCTGGCATCTATTGCCCTATATTTTTCTGTTTTGTATCTGCTCAAAGGATTTAGTAAAGATGATGTTACCTTACTTATGGCTATAACAAATAAAACTAAGTTGTGACTACAATGAAAATTAATTATACGATGTTTGGTACAGGTCTTACTGGTGGAGTAAGAGTTCTGCTTGAAATCGCTAACGGTCTTGTCGATAGAGGACATGAAGTGACAATTACTAGTATGGGAAATGAAAATGATCATAAATGGTTCCCTTTAAATACTAAAGTTAATTATATACAAAAACCCTTTTACCGGAAAGTATTAAACCGTGCATTAAAACAAGTTTTTGATATTAATGTTCACCCATATCAAGATATGGAAAACTTGTCTAAATCAATTCCTGATTGTGACATAAACGTAGCAACTTTTTGTTTCACAGCATTTTCAGTATTGGGCAGCGAAAAAGGTATTCCCTTTTATCATATGCAGCATTATGAACCTTTATTTTTTAATGATCAATATCAAAAAAAGTTGGCAGAAGACACATACTATTTACCGCTAAATAAGATTGCAAATTCTATCTGGCTAAAGGAGCAAATGAAAG
>JAKRWB010000522.1 GCA_022353185.1 ANME-2 cluster archaeon
GATGCTTATTTAGAGAGCTTGGCATGCTGATAAGATGTATACGTATGAAATAAAAGGGAAATTAGCCAAAAAACTTACAAAAATTGCCCGGAAAGATCCCGCGCAATATGCCGGAATTACAAACAAGTACAAGCGGGGCATCGAGGGGTGAGGTGGATGCTGTGCCGGTGGAATGGCGACATGGCTCGCTCACCGGGTGTGTGCTATATGATCAAGATCCATGTCTTCTTAAAAAAATATTAGTTTACCTGCTCACCCAAACAGCGGCCAGGAATACAGCCTGATATATTCCACCCTGTCCCGGACTCGCCCCACCACCACCACATCACCCCTGCTCATTGATTCATGGATAATCCATCCCACCAATAACCAATTTCAAAACATGGGATTTTGTCAATACGATACAAGAATAACCTTTATATTCTTTTAAATGAAACAATCTGGTATATGGAGACTCGAGCAGGAATCATAATTCACGGCAGGATTCAAAAAGCCGGCTACAGGGATTTTATTGATGAGGCAGCTTTTAATCTGGACCTCACAGGCCAGGTCAAAAATCTTGATGACGGTACGGTGCAGGTCATATGTGAGGGTGAAACGGATAACATAAAAAAATTGCTTGAAATAGTCAATATCAGCCAGTATCCTATCAGGGTAGAAAAAATCGATGTAAGATACAGTGAACCAACAGGTGACTTTAAAATCTTTGAAATCATCAGGGAAGAGGACCTCACCACAGCAACATATGAAAGAATGGACACAGCTGTTAGGTATATGAGGGAAATGAACACTAACCTTGGCCAGAAAATCGATGGGGTTGGTGATAAAATCGATGGGGTCAGTGATAAAATCGATGACCTGGGTAAAAATCTCAGTGACAAGATAGATGGGGTTGGTGGTAAAATTGACAAACTTGATGAAAATCTTGGTAATAAGATTGACAGTCTGGGTGGAAAAATTGATTTGAACAGAGAAGAAATATCACATGAAATTCGCATAATGAGGGGCGAATTAACATCTTACTTTGATGAACGTATTTCAAGGATGGAACACGAGTTGGCTGAAATAAGGGTGAAAGTTTCAGTACTGGAATAACTGCTTCATTTGATTTTTTTGATACTGTCCCATTTTCCAGTTATTCCAACGAATATGTCAGATGCAGATGCGACTACAAATCCATGTGAATCAGTGTAAATCCGTGTCTAAATTGATGCTATACCGCTGCCGGACGTCTTCACTCACCCTACCCCCTCCTGGTAATTATGCTTGCGTGCAGGTGTGCATGTGTTATGTTTTTCTTTTGAACAAGAAATTTTAGGGGTCTATTGAATCGACAATAACAGCCCCCCCATATTTCACGTATCCCCCAACTCAAGCTCTGCACATGAGTATCCACATGCATACAATAGCATCAGGGCCGAGCCGCCGGACAAGTGCAGGCGGGGGCAGCGAGGGTTGTAGTGCGCTGGATGTTGTGTCGGTGAAGTGTCGCTATAGCTGTTGAAATATATTAATCATGCCATTTTATAAACTACAGAGTGCACAAAGCCATTTTTTCCCCTTCTCTGCGTACCTCAGCGAACTCTGCGGTTCGTACTGAAATGCTACCCTGCAGCTAGATGTCTTCACTCACCCCACCCCCCTTCGCGTATCTCTCATCCCATGCTCTGACACGTGAACACCTGCATGCGTACAGCAACAGCAGGACCGGGGTGCAGGGTCGGTGCTGCAGGGGTGATGTAGATGGGGTATGCGCTGGAGGTTGTGGGGGTTTCCGTCATGGCTATTAATAGATACAATTTATATGAATTAAACACCGAAAAGCACACAAAGAACAAGAAGTAAAACATTTTATTGGATATGTGGATATACTTCAATTTAATACTGATATAGAGAAAAAAGGAGCCGGAACATGTGATAACGATGGTGAGGGATATATAACTGAGGAAGATTATAAATTAATAAGGGGTTCCTGAGGCATGAGCAATGATAAAATTTTGATGAAAATTCTATCGGGTGTTAATGATTCAAACATAAGATTTCAGGAATTAAGAAATTTCATATTACATTACGGTTTTTCCGAGAGGGTACGAGGTGATCACCATATATTCACGAAGGAGAATGTTTTTGAGATAATAAATCTACAACCGCTTAAGAATGGAAAAGCAAAACCATATCAGGTCAAACAGATACGAAAATTGTTTCTTAAATATAAATTCCATTTAGATGAGGAAGACTATGAAAGATGAGATTAAATATGAAATGGTAATCTACTGGAGTGAAGAAGACGATGTATATATTGCGGAAGTACCAGAACTTCCAGGATGCATGGCAGACGGCAGGACTTATGAAGATGCAATTAAAAATACTCTAACTGTGATCAGGGAATGGATGGAAACTGCAATTGAGCATGGAAGAGAGATACCGATACCAAAAGGCAGATTAATTTATGCATAAGAGCTGAATGGAAAAATCCAGGGTTTCAATTCGTCCTAAAAATATAAAAATAGCATTATTTTAAAATGTATGTAAGAATTATCTTAATCAAAATATATTAATAAATGATCTTGCAGACCACATGAGATTGTCGGAAAAGTCCACATTTAGAGGCATTTCAACTTATGAAATAAATGTAGCACAACGTAGCATAGTGTTTTACTTTCGAACATTATTCAAAATGCCCCGATTTTACCACTTTCCCGACAGTCTCCACATAGTACACAAAGCCATTTTTCCCCTTCTCTGCGTACCTCAGCGAACTCTGCGGTTCGTACTGAAATGCTATCCTGTTGCCAGATGTATTCACTCACCCAGCACCACCTTGCTTATCCCCTAACCCACGCTCAGGCACATGAGTATCCACATGCATACAGTAGCATCAGGGCCGGGCCGCCGGACAAGTACAAGCAGGGCAGCGCATTGAGTCACATGGGAT
>JAKRWB010000523.1 GCA_022353185.1 ANME-2 cluster archaeon
ATTAATATACCATTAATTTGTAGTGGACTTACGCAAAATATTAATTAATACAATCAAAGGGGTTTGATTTATGATAGTAGAGCAATTGCTAAAATCAATTACTGAAGAGATTGCTGATATGATCTCGACAAAAACCGTTATTGGAGAACATATAACCATTGATGGCAGGACCATCATACCCGTGACCAAGGTCTGTTTTGGATTCGGAAGTGGCGGTGGCGAAGGTAAAATGAAAGAAGGGGAAGGGGGAACCGGCGGTGGAGGCGGCGGCGGTGCATCAATCCAGCCTATCGCGTTTCTTGTGGTTACACCCGAAGAGGTCCAGTTATTGACCATCAAGGGGAAAGGTGCGATATCTCAACTTGCTGAGGTAATGCCGGAGATAATGGAAAAATGCAAATGCATGTCAGAAGATGAAAAGAAGAAAGAATCATCTGAACCCAGTGAAACTGGTGAAACTTAGATCAGTAAGAAAAGTTCATCAGTTTATTGAACAACATGGGATAATAACCTGAAATGTTCTGGTTGATAATAACTGGTATCTTAATTATAGCAGCTGTAGCCTTTGCTTTATTACTTTTTCCCATTACTATTAGTGCCATTTCAAATAAAGAAGGTAAAAGAATAGAAGGGAATTTTTGCATTAGCTGGTTGATATTCAAGATACGGCATTCGCTGAAAAACAAACAAACGGATTTCTTTTTATTAAGGTATAAAGTGGGTACTCAAAAACATAGGGAAGAACAAAACAATGAATCCCACGAATCCAAAGAAAGAAAAGAGTCACCAAAGAAAGAAAAATCCCGGAAATCACCATCGATTGAAGTTATAGTTAACCTTGTCGGACCGCTATTATTCCTTATCCGTAAACTGGTCACCATTCCCAGATTCAAATATCTTGATGTCGATTTTACCTACGGTCTGGATGACCCCGCAATCTCAGGTATTCTGACCGGACTTCTACACTCGATAAAAGGTGCTTCTCAGATTGGAAATTCTATCAGATTCACCCCTGATTTTACCCATCCTTTACTGAACTGGGACTTCAAAATTATAACAACCTTTACTCTTATTCGGATATTTTATCCTTTAGCTAAGTTTGTATCTAATATCCATGTCCTGAAATTCGGATGGGTAATGATTAGAAGTTAACCTTTTACCTCAGCATGAACTTCTGATCATCCGCCAGAAACAATCCTCAATACTTCCAGATAACCGGCAGAAACCATTTCATCCACCGGTACGGGTGTGCCGTCTACCATGACAATGACGGTTTCAGGGTTCAATTCCAGTTGCTCAAGCACATCACCATACGTGCTTCCATTATCAATTTCTAATGAATGCTCAGAAACGCTGCCTGCAAGGACTTTAACCCTGACCTTCAAATTGGGTTAATCCTCCTCTGGCAACTCGGCAATCTCCCCTTTAGAGCTGGTCAACGATTCCAGATTGCTATTGATCAATTTTTTCTCAAGTATTTCCGCCTTCTTATCCCCTTTACGTTGCTGGTCTCTTTTTTTAAATTTTGACATACAGCTCACCTCAAAACTCAGTTAATACTCAATATTTAATATCTTTACTATTCTATTTAGCCCCTTCCCTTATCTCATCAAACACCAGTTCATCCCAATCCCTTTCCCCCAGTACAATCTCAAACTCCACAGGGGTGAGGACTGGTGCTTTGAACCTTGATGCGTCATCAATGGCAATGCGGGGACATGCCGTGTTCACAAATGCATCCACCTTGAACTGCAGCATTGCTTCAGGAGTGATATTATCCAGCGTGATAATTACTCGGCTCTTACCATACTTATCAGCAAGTCCGGCCATCCTTTTCGCAAGTTCCATCCTGTTTTGTCCCACCTTTGTAGACACCACAATACCAAATGTTTGGGCATCCAGGCATCTGGCAACAATTCCGCTTCTTATACGCAGTATTCTCTCAGGGTCCACCCATTCCACCGTATTCATCATGGGGTCAGCCACCAGCACCCTGCGCCCGAAAGCAACCGCCACCCCCAGTGGATGGAACTTTCCGCTTCCGATATACAGATAATTGTCACACTCCACATCACCGGCTGAAAAATTACAGCCCAGCACCTGCCCGGGATGACGTATCCTGGAATCCCCCTCACCAACAACACAGGATAAACCTCTCGAATCAAGAAATGCTCTTACACCTTCCAGAGTATGGACATGCTGCACCGTGGTCAACAGTCCCACAGTAGTACCACTGTCCAGTTCATCCACCACCGCCCCAAGCACAGGAATTACATCCACCTTTGCCGGCGTTTCCATGAATATCACATTATCCATGCCATCAAGCAGTTCAGAATGCCCGAAATGGAACAGGATATCCACCTCACCTGCCATCGCCATGTCCACATCACATGCCCCGTAGCAGGGATTACCTGAAATCACCACACTGGCAGACGTACGTCCTTCCAGCTCACAAGCCATGGAATACGCCCGGCGCTTGAACCCCTCAGGGAACTGGAGGCCCACAGTGACGGCCCCTGTGCGTGTAATAAGGTCAACTATCCCATCAAGGTTAAAATCAAAACTATCCGAATATGACGTTGAATTCATTGCCCATCTTATTCTATTATTTTCACACCGTCAGCATCCACATCAATCTTCACCAGGGTCTTAAGCGAAAGTCCGGCGCTTTGAAGTAACTGTGCACCCTCGCCCCGCTCAATAACCACTACCGTATCCACAATGTCTGCACCCACGCTCTTAACAGCCGTCCATACAGCCTTCAATGTCCCCCCGGTACTGATGACATCATCAATAATCACCAGCCGGTCACCTTTAGATAACCCGTTAATGAACAGTTCACCCTTGGAATATCCGGTGGACTGGTCAACCTTCACTTCACCGGGAAGGTCATACTTCCGCTTCCTGATAATGGACAGGGGCTTGCCGGTCCTGAGAGATAGCGCCGTACCAATATGGATACCCATGGCTTCAATTGTCAGGATCTTATCAAAATCCGGCTCCAACAGGTCAATAATTCTATCTGTAACATCATTCAGCAGTCCGGGCTCCAGATAAGGCACCCCGTCAGTGATAGGATGTATAAAATAATTATACTCGCCCCGCTTCACAATAGGGGCCGCCCTCAATGATTCTTCCAGTAGACCTTGCATGTTTTGCACTATATGACCGAAAACCATTTGTACCTATCGCATTTACTTCCAGGTACGCAGAATTTTCTTACTTGTTCTTGATCTTCTCTGCAATGTCCTTACCAAGTCGATTGCATTCCTTGATATCCTTATCACCAGGCTTGTACTGTACCCTGAGCACCGGGTCGAGGACATCGATTCCTCCTTTTCGCATCTTATCGGCTATCAGATGAGGAGCTTCACCGCTCCAGCCATACGAACCAAAAGCTGCGCCCACTTTACCATCGACTCCCGCTTTCACCATATTATCTACGAATTTTTCAAGGGGGGGAAGTATAGTATAATGAAATGTTGAAGAGCCTACCGCAATGGCATCGGCTGCTGCAACATCTTCTGGTTTCCAGTCATAGAAACTCTTGATATCCACATCTACATTCCTGGATCTTGCACCATCTGCTATGGCATCAGCCATTATTTTTGTATTACCCTGGGTGCTTAGATATACTACTGCAAGTTTTGGCATTTAAATCACACAACCTTTCTTTTATTACAATGGGAACCGATGTTAGTTTACCACAACACGATAACTTTGCACCGATTAATAACCCCAAAGGAGATTCTCATTTATACTTTATAAAATTGTCGTATCAATGTATTGGAAAACTATTTCAATACAGATTCATATACCGTAAGAAGTAGTTCATTTCAATTCAGGAGTGGAAGAAGATGGAATATCTGGGTATAACAATAACAGCAAATTCAACTGGTAAAGATATCGTATCAATAGCAAAAGCCATCCATGACATTGTGGGTCTTCCTATAACCATGCGAACGCTGAACTCCCCAGGAGTGAGGATAGAGAAAGGAAAAGTACTGGATTACAATTATACAGGTCCCGTACTTGAAAAGGCACTTGAGACCAATTCAACCGTTAGAACCATTCCAAAGACCGGCGACTATACCGGCATCCCGGTAGTAGTATCCACCATAAAGAACGAGGATGGTTACGGGATTGCTGCCATAGGCATTGTAGACGTAGTAGGCACAATCGACTTAGGGGCAGCATTTGGTGACTATCCCCAGATAGTCAACCAGGTGAGCGATATCCTGAGAAACAGGGTAAGTGCACCGTAGAACAATTAGAACTACTGTGATAAGTTCGTTCAATTACAGTTCCCATCTCTTATCCACAGGGAACTGTTCATTGATCCACATAAGTATCTTACCGCTGTGGATTATCACGTATTCCCTCGATAGCACTGGAATGTCCTTGAAAACACCCTCCCCATTTATCATATCAATGCTGAGAATATCCCTTCTGGTCTCGAGTTTGTACTTCCTCAATATGCGCCCAATGGGAATATCGGCACGCATCAGGTCATTCCTCATTCCCTGCGGCATTGAATTTATAGGCGACAGGGACCGGGCCAGTACATAGGGTTTCTCCGAGACCGAGAGTACAACTTCGCGATGGTTCACTGGCTCGCCGGGTTCA
>JAKRWB010000524.1 GCA_022353185.1 ANME-2 cluster archaeon
TCCTGCTTTAATTGATTCTTGGCATTCATAACCACATCATGGCGATGCTGTTTTTTATTATCATCGCGCTTTGTGCGGATTGGATTGGCACACAGTGAAAACGATAGCCTCTGATCAACATGCAAAATGGGTTCGTAAAGCTTAGACTCAATCTGCCAGACCTCCTCCATATCTTCAGGGATGCGCTCAGCCACACAATAAAACGTTGGCAAATTCTTTGATTTCTCCTGTCGATATAAAAAATCCCTGCTTCTTTCTGGGTCGTCTGCAAACAATGACCAGAGCAAACGATGAGTCTGATATGTATTACCTAAACTTTGCCAGAAGTCCTTATTCTCGGATGCATCTGGTTGCAATCTGATTCTACTCATATACATCAATCATCCCTCCCACCTGGCTGTACAACAGCAAAATGTTCCTTTCTATCCGCAAATTGCCATCTCTTTCGACTCACTGGATCATCGCGCCGTGTTATTGTATGCATCGCTGATACCCCAGCATCTTGAACTCCTTCCCAGTATAATCTCATACTATCATCTTTTTGCAGATTGCCAAGAAGAGCGTCTATATTCATTGTGCTGAGCACATCTTGTATACTCTCACCACTGACTACTTTTGCATCAACAGGCATAGCCAGAGGACAGGATTTTCGCCCAAGATACAGGACAAACTCCGGTTCCTCCAGTTTTTGCGCCAGATTTTCAAGGGAATATGGAACTTCATCCGCTTTGCCCCACAAACACACCGTGTACAATGCATCACAATAATAATCCCTTGTAGAAAGGATGGTTTTCAGATCACTTTTCGATACCGCCAGCTCATCCTTTCGCGTAGCAAAATGTTTTGTATTCCTGCCAGTGCCAGAAGGAGGAACCTGCGACGTATGATAATCCCTCAACATAGTACCCGATGCATCCACCCGCACAGCAAAATCATATGACTCTGCTATTTTTCGAAGTTTTACCTCTTCATCTCTGCGAATCCCAATAGCTGCTGCCAATAATCCCATAACAGCTGATTTTGAAGGATGGTCGAATGTGGGGCGGTATGTCCCCACTGCAACATCACCCCAGGAAGCCATAGGACCATACAGACGAAAAA
>JAKRWB010000525.1 GCA_022353185.1 ANME-2 cluster archaeon
TGCTGCCTGCTAAGGTATTTGACCGAGTCGAATCAATCGACTTTCTCTACAGGTGTACAGGGCAGGATGATAAGGAAGCAGCCGATAAGCTGGCAGAGGAACTGGGCGACCTACCCCTGGCCCTGGAGCAGGCGGGTGCTTATATCGAGGAGACGACCATGTCGCTGGCAGCGTACTGCGAGCTGTTCCAATCCCGCAGACAGGAACTCTGGGAAGAGGAATCCCCGCCCATGGACTATCCTCAAGCGGTAGGTGCCACCTGGTCGCTGGCCATGGACCGAGTGGGCGAAGAATCTCCTGAAGCCGCATATCTGCTGAATCTGTGCTCCTATCTGGCTCCTGACGATATCCCTATAGAATTACTGCGTAAAGGAAAAGAGCATCTTCTAGAACCTCTTGCGTCTGCAATGGCTGACCAGCTTATCATGAACCGGGCTGTAAGAAGCCTCAGTCGCTATTCCCTCATTGAATCAAAGGATGAAAACCTGTCAGTCCACAGGCTGGTTCAGGTGGTGGTGCGTGACAGGCTGGATGAAGATGACAAAAAGGACTGGGCAGCGATAGCACTCAATTTAGTGAATGAAGTCTTTCCCTATGAGAGTGATGATGTAAGGACCTGGCCCCTCTGTTCACTTCTAATGCCTCATGCTCTGGTGGCTGCTTCTCATGCAGAGACGCTTGAAGTAGCTCCCGGAGAGACGGGTTACATTTTAAATCAAATAGGCACGTATCTAAGAGGACGTGCCGATTTTAAAGAGGCGAAAGGTCTCTATACACGGGCTTTACATCTTGCTGAACAGGTATATGGTCCGGATGATCAAAAAGTGGCCATCAAGCTCAATAACCTTGGTAATGTTCTGCGAGATCTGGGAGACCTGGAAGGCGCAAAGAAAAACTACAAGCGGGCGCTGGCCATCGGCGAATCTGCGTACGGTCCCGATCATCCTACTGTAGCAATTCATGTCGGTAACCTTGGTGGTGTCCTGAAAGACTTGGGAGACCTGGAAGGCGCAAAGAAAAACTACAAGCGGGCGCTGGCCATCCACGAAACTGTGTACGGTCCCGATCATCCTGATGTAGCGATCGATGTCAATAACCTTGGTCGTGTCCTGCAAGACCTGGGAGACTT
>JAKRWB010000526.1 GCA_022353185.1 ANME-2 cluster archaeon
ACTATGGTTGATAAGCCAATTATGGTTTCCTTTTTCATATTTTCCATCCTTTTTTACATAAGAAGTTGCAGACAGCCAGATTGGAAATCCTGGTATCATAATCTTCTGAATAATAAAAGGCAAGAAAATTACAAATAGTCCTCTTTAACAAATACCAGCATTATATCATTCCACCCCTTTAACATCAATCATACAACAAACGGGTCTTTTCATCCGCAAGTGTTGGTTGAATGATCTTAGTCCATCGCGAAGAGTTCCATGTCCCGAGTGTTTTATGCATCTCATAGTAGTTCTGGGGGATCGGATGCGTTCCGATCACAACATCAAGCCCATACTTTGCCTGGATAAAGTCACGAAAATCGGTTACACGAGGGCATGGTGGATATCCAACGACCAGTCCTGTGGCAAGATGTATCGCATTTACCCCGTTCTTCTTCATCTCCTCAGGAGCGTATTCGATATTTCCACCAGGACAGCCACCACACGCAGTATATCCGACCAGTCTCACTTCTTTATTCTTATAAATGCTGAATGCACCCTCCCTGTTCTTAAGCGCCCTTAGACATTTGCCTCCGGCACACATACGGTAGCGGTCGCATATAATAATCCCTATCCGGATTTCATCACTCATTTTTCGCCCTCTGTATCTTTTGGTTTCTAATACGGGTTATTATGGATTTTGGGTAATAAATGCTTTTTCGTGAAGAGATATCTATCTTTTATAATTGAGACACGATAGGCATACAGTATCACGTATCCATTTCAAAAATCAGGGTAAAATGCATATTCGGATTGTTAAAATCAAGTGCTTAAGCAGGCTTTCGATTTCAAGAAATAGTCAATTACCCTTAGATTTGAAGCGGATACTAAAATTGTATGAAAATGGCAAGAGTAATTATGTTCAAAATCGTTCTGCGTAAGGTTTGGAGGGTCCTATGAACCTATGTCAAGTTAGAATCTACCAATTCTATATTGAAAAAAAAAGAGAGTGAGGACTTCAAGCCTCACCCATTAGTTCATTATATCCTTCTGCCAGCAGTTCATTCACATGTACAACGGCCTCATTGGTATGCCTGTATGCATAGTCGTCCGTAATCACGGGCAGGGCATCGGCCTGGGCCTGGGTAGTGATGACAGAGCCCGCTGGAACGTACCTGCCGTCTGGTACGGTCACACCGATTACTGCAGTTACAGGCTCAAGCACGCAGTTGCTTCCAATGGTTGCTTTGAAAACAAAGGCCTTCATACCTATGAAACTATCATCGCCAACCATCGATGGTCCGTGGATATGGGACTGGTGGGCCATAGAAACACGCTCACCAATATACACCGCATACTTCTTACCGTCAACTTCAACAAGGTTATTTTCCACAGCCTCGCCGTGCTCCTCAGTTTCAAGTGCATGAAGCACTACTCCATCCTGTATATTGGAATCGTTACCAACATGAATGGATTGTCCTTCATCACCACGCACAGAAGCCCCGGGTGAAACCATAACATTGGTGCCTATATACACGTCACCTATAACTGAAGCAAGGGGATGGATATAAGCTGAAGAGTCTATATCAGGCGTTTCCACGTCTTCATTGAAGGATGTA
>JAKRWB010000527.1 GCA_022353185.1 ANME-2 cluster archaeon
GACTGCATTCAAAAGATCATACGGATTCAAGACTGAAAAATATCGAAATACGATGATTTACTTAGTTGCAGGGAAATTAGATTTACCCACACGATGTTAAAGAGAACCTAAATTAAGAATTCGAATAAATTATTGGAATTATTCTCTTTATTACTCAATTATTACATATAATCTTTACGAAAATATGAAAATGTGACATTTTTACTGCATACGTCTGCATGCGTTTATAATCATAATAGGAATAGCTGCTCAATAGATAGATTTAGATTTAGATCATCTCTGGAAATAATATTTTCATGGTCACCGTGTGTCATGAATATTTATGGGCTATAACTGGATTTTAAAATTGTGTCATGTTTGCATAAGGTTTTAGGGTCTGGACTCCATAATATCAGCCTCATGAAAGAGGAAATGACCAGTGTGGATGTGGCTGCCATTGTGTCCGAGTTCAATACAGGTGAACTCAGTCTGGTGGATGCCAAGATTGGAAAAATTTACCAGACCAATTATGATGAAATGCGGATGACCTTGCACATCTATGGACAGGGCAGGCATAACCTGGTGATACAGGCTGGTAAAAGAACTCACCTCACCCAGCATCCACACCCGGCACCCCAACTGCCACAGGGATTTCCCATGCTGCTTCGAAAACACGTTATGGGCGGCAGGATTAAAAAAATCTCACAACATGATTTTGACCGTATTATAGAATTTGAGATTATACGTGCAGGTGTCATTACAAGGCTTATTTCCGAGTTGTTCGCCAGGGGCAATATCATCCTAACCGATGCCGAAGGGCGCATACTGCAGCCCATGAAACCTGTGAGTTTCAAGGACAGGACACTACGCAGGGGCGAGATATATGAACTGCCCCCACCACAGTTCAGCCCGCTTGAGACTACGCATGAGGAACTTGCCCGCATCTTACAGGAATCTGACAGTGATATCGTAAGGACGCTGGCCACCAGGCTGAACATGGGCGGCGTGCTGGCAGAAGAGGTCTGCCTGAGGGCTGTTATTGACAAGCACACTGCGGCAGGGGAAGTGTCTGACCTTGATGGGGTATTGGGGGCATTGAAAACTGTTTTCAGGCCCATTGTGGAAGGTGAACTTGAACCGCATATCGTGGTAAAGGATGGTAAGAACGTAGATGTAGTGGCTTTTGGGCTTGAAAAATACAGCGGGTTTGAGACCCTGAAGTTTGAAAGTTTTAACATGGCGCTGGATGAATATTTCAGTGCTGGTGTGGAAGTCGCAACCCCTGCACAGATCAAAGAGGTGAAAAAGGAGAGTGTGCTTGAGAGACGACTTCACCAGCAGCAACAGGCAATTGAGAAGTTCACCAAACAGGCGGCGCAGTTGAAGCAAACCGGGGATTTGCTGTATGCTCATTACCAAACCATTGAGGAGACCGTAAAGGTCATCAATGATGCAAGGGAGCGCCTGGGATGGGATGAGATTCAAAGCCGCCTGAAATGTGCAGATACACCACAGGCTAAGATTATCAGTTCAATGGACCCAAGCAAGGGTACGCTGACACTGGAACTGGATGGTAAAAATGTACTGGTCGACATTAAATTGACCATACCCCAGAATGCCCAGGTGTTTTACGATAAGGCAAAGAAGATATCAGGTAAGAAATCGGGGGCTGAGCGAGCGATTCTCCAGACTGAGAAATTGATAGCAAAGAAGGCTGAGCCAGAGAAGCAAAGGAAGAGCGGCAAGATCAAGGTGAAGCCTCGCTGGTATGACAGGTTCAGGTGGTTCGAGTCTTCTGATGGTTTCCTTATTGTGGGCGGCAGGGATGCTGGCACCAATGAGGATGTGGTGAAGAAGTACCTGGAGAAGCGGGATATCTTTTTCCATACCGAAGCTCCGGGCTCGCCTGCTGTTGTCATCAAGACCGAGGGCAGGGAAGTGCCGAAAACGACGCTGGAGGAGGCTGCACGGTTCGTGGTCTCCAATTCAGGTGTATGGAAATCCGGGCGCGTGGATGGGGATTGCTACTGGGTGACGGCCGAGCAGGTGTCCAAGACCCCGGAGTCGGGCGAGTACGTGCCCAGGGGTTCGTTCATTATCAGAGGCAAGCGTAATTATATGAGTGCTACGGTGGGGGCTGCGGTGGGTATCCGGATCGAAGGTGGAATCAAGTTTTTTGGCGGGCCGCCTGAAGTTGTGAAGGGGCGGGCGCAGTATGTGGTTGAGGTTGAGCCCGGGGAGTTCAACCAGAATGATATTGCCAAGAAAGTCTATAAGATGTTGGTGGATATGGTTGGGGACCGGGCGCTGGTGAAGTCGATCGCTTCTGCTGACAAGATTGCGATGATGCTGCCGCCGGGGGAGTCGAGGGTGAGGAAGGGGTAAATTTATGGATTCTACTGATGAGATTATGTCAGACCCGGAACTTTTGCAGCAGATTGAAGAGAGCAGGGAAGATTTCAAGGCCGGAAGATGCAAAGAACTTCGCGAACTTGAAGAGTACTGGAATTATACTGATACATAAATCTTTTAAAACTTTTCAATCGCCATATCGATTATGTCTGGATTGATCCAGTATTCAGAAGGATTGCTCTTGAGTTCTAACAAAATCTCAATAGCCTCTGGCTTGTTTATTATCTGCCTTTTGATGCAGTCGGATATTACACCAATAGTTCCCTTAACCTTCACACCTGAAGCCTTCGCTGCAATTCTGCCATCTTTTTCATTTATCAACAAAAAGTCTGCATCCATTTGCATGGCAAGTAATATGGAAGCTGCTTCTCCCTCATGTATTTTGTACTTCTTTGAAAAAACGGTGGCATCTTGTTGAGGAGCTACAACTTTTATCCATTTACCCACCTCTTTTTCAATCAGAAATGCATCCTTCTCCCCCAATAGAATGCCTTCAGATACAGTTTCTTCAAATACGGCGTTTGATATGACAATTTCACCATAGGCTGATTTAAGCAGTTCCAGTTGACCCACTTTCGCAAAGTGCATCAAGGGTGTGGAATCACTCACAACTATCATTCAATATCCTCATTGAGCTCGTCTTCACCATACCTGATATAGGTGCCTCTTTTACCGAACTCATGGAGAATACCCCGAAGAGGGATTCCTGTAATATCAGAAGCTTCTCTGATTGTTATTTTTCCTTCCTGATAAAGTTTGGCGGTGGCTTTTATTCCGCTGTTGTGCTCGTAGTCTTTAAGGACCCGCCTGATTCCATCCCGTATAACATCAGAGAGATTTGAGTAATATTTACCAATTAGCTGGTTTTCCACATCTCTTTCTAATTCTTCAGGTAAGGTAATTGTCTTTTTTATGTGCATAGTATATACCTATTAGATACGTATTGAATACGTATAATATATAATTATTGCTTTGGTAGTACACAAAATGCTGGTGGATATGGTTTGGGATTGGGCGCTGGTGAAGTCGATTGCTTCGGCTGATAAGATTGCTATGATGCTGCTGCCCGGGGAATCGAAGGTGAGGAAGGGGTGCGTTGTTTTATTACACATTAACAATGTATGTCCATGAGGTGAGATATTTGCTAAAGAAGTCAATGTATGGTGCCCTTGGCACAAAATCCATGGAAGACATACTTGAAGGTTTGCGGGATGAAGAAGACAGAATCTTGTCCCTCAACCCAAGCCCTCAACAACTTTCCGCACATCCTCATATACCCCCACACTGAGCCACATAGCCCGCGCCAGTTTCTCAAGTGTATCCAGCCCCTCCTTCCTGGACATCAACCCCACCTTTACCCCCCTCACCAGCACACCAATGGAACCCGTGACCTCCAGCCCCAAACCCATTGCAAACCTTCTCGTTGCCAGGTCATCCAGCAGGACCAGGCACTGCTTGCTCCTGGCCAGCAAAATGGCTTTGGCCTCTCCTAATTCAATGCCTGCACTGTTGGCGATATCTTCAGCCCCACCATCAATATAATCTTCAACAACAATCCAGCCATTCTCAATCTCCCCCTCAACCAGAAAAGCATCAGCCTTTCCCTCTTCTTTTCCCCGGTCAACTACTTCGGTTTTGACGGTGCGTGGGATAACAACCCTGCCAAAAAGAGATTCCAAAAGGTCCAACCTACCAATCATGGCAAGGTGGATTAACGGACCTGAATTACTGACAGTCATTTCTCCTGCAAAGCCCAATCAATATCCACATCCAGGTCCTCTTTTTCATATCTGAACGGAATATTCCGGATCTTCAGTTCCTCAAGGGCTGCCCTGTAGGTTATTCCTGCCTTGCCGGCCGCCTTCCACAGGGATATCCTTCCCTCTGAATAGGATTCCAGTGCCTTTTTGATGCGGTATTCCTCAAGGCCGTTCCCTATGAGCTTGCGAACCATGGTGCCCCTGTCTATTAGTTCCTGTCCGGCCGCTTCTTCAATATCATGGATATATTGCTCTGGCAGCCGTACTGATATGGTCTTCATAATCATTTACCATATTACAATTTATTATATCGTATACTTAATGGTTTTGCCTATCCATTAATGAAATATGTCAACCACACAGTGATTTCGGGGGAACCGGGCGCTGGTGAAGTCGATTGCTAGGGCTGATAAGATGCTATGATGCTGCCGCCGGGGGAGTCGAGGGTGCGGAAGGTCATGGTTATGCCACGGCTGCACTCAACATCTGAAAGGGGCGTGGCCTTGAATATCACAACCATGGCAATACAGGTATCAATGGTTGCCGCATCTGTGCCGAACAGGTCGCAGTAGCCTGCGGTACCCGGCTGCCCCGCCGGATGGGCTTCCTGATATAAATTATAACTTAAGAATACATATATAATTATCGAAGAGGACATACTTCCAATAAAATCGGTCCAATTAAGGTGACATAATGAATAATAACAATATCATGGAAGTTATTCGAAAACTTCAAGGTCATCAGCAAGGTCTGACCTTGTCAGGGATACTGCAAGGTTATAAAGGGGATATATGAAGTCTGCACTGATACTGGCCGGCGGCCGCGGCAGAAGAATGGGATACAGGGAGAAAGCCCTGTTACCTGTAGGGAACAGGACCATACTTGAACATACAATTGAAGTGTTAACCAGGGTTACAGACGAGGTCATAATATCTGTCAGGGACGTTGTACAGCAGGAACTTTTGAGTGGATACACCCGAGGGATGAATGTTGTCCTTGACCACTATCATGATGTTGGACCACTGGCAGGCATCCTTGAGGGAATGAAGGTGGCAGAGGGGGAATATGTGTTCATATCTGGCTGCGACATGCCATACCTGGATGCCGGTGTGGTGCAACTACTATTTGACCGTGCACGGGGGCATGATGCTGCCATACCGGTATGGGAAAATGAGAACTTTGAACCTGTGCATGCAGTCTATCGTGCCCGTCCGATGGCAATTGAGACCGAAAAAGCCATCCTGAGAAATGATACATTCGTATTAGCTCCAATATTCAGACTAAATGATGTGGTATTCGTGGATATGGAAGATATACGGGGCATTGACCCCGGTCTGCGGACATTCATGAACATCAATACACTGGAAGATATCAAGAATATGGGAGAGGATTAACTTCACATTCGCTCACTATGACTTTCCTGCTGGTGAAAGTCCACAACAGATTAAGTCCCAGCTTACTTATATATCTTGAAATTATAAGACCATATCATGAAAGTAATCTCTGTGGTAGGACATAAAAAATCCGGTAAGACCACACTCGTCTGCCGTCTTGTTGAGGAGCTTTGTGCAATCGGTCGTGTGGGTACTGTGAAACACATGTTCCAGCATCGCTTCAATCCGGAAGATACAGACACCGGCAAACAGTTTGATGCAGGTGCAGAAGTGGTTGTGGGAATTACAGAATCCGAACTAGTCACTGTGGCACGGGAGCCAACCCTTGAAAAAGCGCTGGATGCACTTGCCGATAGCGGCATGGATTTTGCCATCGTTGAGGGTGATAAGGAAAGTTCCCTTCCAAAGATAGTATTGGGTGACCTCGATGATTTATCAGGGATTTCAAACGTGGTGGCTAACCTGCCTGAAAATTCTGTTGCGGACATTGCTGGACTGGTGGAACTCACCCGCACCCAGCCGGATTGGGTAACACTGGAGTTTCTGGTCAAGAAAGTGCGCAGTAATCCTGCGATCCGAAATGCCGGTGCTATCGGTACGTTCACGGGTATTGTCCGTGAAATTACCGGGGACGTGCAAACCGAAACGCTTGAGTTTGAGCAGTATGAAGGCATTGCCCGGGAGAGCATCGAGAGGATATGTGCCGAATTAAAGGAAAGGAAAGGTATCATGGATGTTGTTATCCATCACAAGACCGGGACCATCGGCCCAGGCGAAGACATCGTCTACATCGTGGTTGCATCATCCCACAGGACACAGTTATTCCTGGTATTAAGCGAAGCAATTGAGCGCGTGAAGTCCGAGGTCCCTATCTGGAAGAAAGAGATGACGACTGATGGTGAGTTCTGGGTACATGACCATACGTGAGCCCGGACCCTGTTTATCCTGAAATATTCTTCAATCTCTTTATTGGCCAAATAGGCAGTCACTGCCGCATATTGTGTGGATGTGTAAACATTGGTATAAACGGTTGCGTCCACTTTTGTGAATGCTTCAATAAGTTTTTCCGAACACCTATCCAGTAATATGACAGAGCCTAAGTGGTACCCTCCTGCAGACCTGTCCTTGGACAGTCTATTGGTGACAAAAGTGCCTTCAGGGTATATGGTACCCATACTGGTAAAGGTGCCAATTTCATAAGCGGCCAGGGCATATATCTCGTCTGCTATCACCAGGGTATTATGACGGCGTCAGACCTCGGCAATACTCTCAAGTTCATTCTTAGAATAGACCACCCCGGGGGGATTACGGGGATTGTTAAGCAACAATGTATGCTGTTCCCCTTCCAACCCTGATATGAATTCGTCCAGGTCATCCGGCTGGATTCTGTAACCAAATTCCGGTTTCAGGTGAAAGGTATGGAAGTGCTTATCAAGCCGGGTAATCTGTGGAGAATACCCAATCCATGAAGGAGAAGGTATCACTACACCACCTTTTACAATATCAAATATGATATGGATAAGGTCCTTGGTTCCGGGACCCGCAATTATCCTTGACGGGTCCATATCCAGACCGAAGTGTCGATTATTAAAACCTGCAATGACTCTGCGAAGTTCAAGTATGCCTTCGGCTGCTGAGTAATGTCCTTATTCCACATTTTTTGCCAGTGCTTTTTGAAGTGGGGCTGGCACATGGAATGGAGATTGCCCGAAGGCAAACCCGTGATAATCAAAACTGCATGAAATATTGGAACATTTATCTTAATCGTAATACTCCGCAGCTCTGCTGCGGTTGGGTGTGCCTTCGCAACTGTTGACTTTTTCAGAGTATAAGAAAATTTAGATTCTGGAACTGTGCTAAAAATACTCTCATTACGAAAATACCATTTTTATTGCAGAAAATGCTTATTCCCTTACCTTAGGGATTTCTGAATAATGTTCTATTATATAAAGTTTGCACCACATTTATAGTTTGTTGTGACCATTACTTGTGCAACGTAAGTGAATGGCATTGGTCATCGGTTAAGGAGTTTGACAGAG
>JAKRWB010000528.1 GCA_022353185.1 ANME-2 cluster archaeon
CATAAAAATAGAAATAGTTGCGATACCATTTCGTAAAAATATCCACGATGTAATTGAAACGCTCTTCCTGTGGATCCGAATCAATGTTTCTGGGTTTTAAAACAGATTCAACAAGTACATCGCATACCTGTTTTACCTCAATTTTCACTAACTCCGGCACTTTAGGTTTGGGAGCACTGGACGGGCTGAAGAGCCAGTACTTTTCATTTTTTACCATGTAATCACCTTTTTTTGAAGCACTACCTATCTCGACTTTCGTTTACGCGCTCTGGATGCGCAAAGGTATTTTTGCATTGATGTGTTATTAATTTTCTGCCAACCTACCGAAGAACATGAATTATTTTCTTCCGGCATACCTGAAATGCATCCCGCCCCGCATCAGTCAGCAGGAGGCACCGGGTGCGGCACAGACGCTGGCGGTTGGTTGGGTACCACAATTTCGTTGGCGGCGGCGGCGTTTACGAACGAACCGTAGTCAAGTATGGCGACCATGGCGTGCGGTATAGGTATATCGCCGCCGCCCAGCCAGCATGCCGGATCATGGGAGCGCAGAGGGGGGGTGCCGTCGTGGCTTTGCGTCCGTGGGCTTGGGCCTTGTGCGCCGGGCGGAGGGATCTTTGGAGTGGATGGGAGGTTCTGGTGCGATGATTTTAATCTACGCAGACGCAATAATAGTGATAGGTGCAGAAGATGGTCGATCAGGCTGAGATTCACAGAAAAGTTGCGAGCGGCGATGTTAGGGAGCGCAGGGAAGGGGTGGAGCAACTACGCAGTAATTTTGTAGATTTGCCTGACAAGGATGCGGCATGGCAAGACCTGATTCGGCTGACCGGGGATGAGGACAGTATTGTGCGATGGCATGCAGTATATGCGCTGGGCTCTGCTTTCCAGCACGTTCCTGATAAGGATACGGCATGGGAAGACCTGCATCGGCTGACCGGGGATGGGGACAGTAATGTGCGGTCGCTTGCAGCAGATGCGCTGGGCTCTACTTTTCAGCACGTTCCCGATAATGAATCGGCATGGAAAGACCTACATCGGCTGACTAGGAATGAGGACAGTGATGTGCGGTGGGGTGCAGCAGATGCGCTAGGCTCTGCTTTCCAGCACGTTCCCGATAAGGATGCGGCATGGAAAGACCTGCATCAGCTGAGACAGGATGAGGACAGTAATGTGCGGGGGAGTGCAAACCATTCTCTGGGCAAGGCATCGATATTCAAGGCAACTGTAGCAGAAAGTGGGGAGGATTTCAAGAGCGAGCTGAATAACGCCATTGACTTTTTTGAGAAATCCTCAATCGAGGCGACTTATTCCAATCCATCCAGTTTCTGCCTTCCGTTTTACAGATCATTCTACACGATAACGTTCGAGAAAACAGAATCGGAAGGTGAGGTGCAGAGATATCTTGCCGAGGCAAAAAGCGCATCAGAAGGCTCAAAGAACAAGGTGACACTTCTAGAAGCCGTAGAAAATCTTGCAAACGCGCTATCAGAAGCCCAGAAGGTGACAGATTTCGACGCCACAAAATCCGACCTTAAAACCTACATGCAATACTGCAACCGCGCCGCAAACCTGATCGGTGACGCAGCGGAAGATGCGCCGGGTGCAGCGGAGATTTTACGGCGCGGGCTGCCGATCATCGGTGAGCGAATAAAAGAACTTCTTGAGGAAGTCAGGAAGAAAGCGGAGATTATCTGTGAGGCTGCAGACTTACCAGAATCTGAACTTGGCTGCAAGATAGTGCAGCATGTTGCGACTGCTTTAGCAACAGATAAACCG
Organism: ANME-2 cluster archaeon; assembly: GCA_022353185.1. Taxonomy (GTDB): domain Archaea; phylum Halobacteriota; class Methanosarcinia; order Methanosarcinales; family Methanocomedenaceae; genus Methanocomedens_B. Next base: position 1,780 of record JAKRWB010000528.1, read on the forward strand.
CTGATTCTCGAACGAGAAATTGATCATATTCTCAACGATTTAGATAGATGGAGCCATACAATTAAAGACGAGAACGAGAAAGGATATGTACAAGGTATAATCTTCGATGCAAATAATGGAGATGCGAGAGGTAAAGTTTCAAGCATTCGCGTTCTATTAGGCAGGTTACTGACGTTTTCTGAAGATAAAGGAGAAGAGATGCCAAAGTACAATATTAAAGATTCTATAATTCAGATAGCTGAAGGAAATAGAAATGTCCAAGAGATGGATTCATCTGTGAATTCTCGGAAAGTAGAGACAGAGAGTGGTGATTTTAACGTAACTAATAACGCCAAGGCAACTAAAGAATCGCAGCCAGAGGAACACCGAATAGATCATCGGAAAAAAACTGCTATCGAGATCATTGCCGCTTTTGCGGTCAGTGTACTTGCAGCAATCCTTTCGCCTCGTTATCTGGAAGACTTAACACCGACAGCTTCAACGGTTATAGCGTTCATCGCTTTTATAATCCTCCTCATAATAATCCTGACGCAAAATCGGGATGTATCAAGCTGATTTTAGGTTATGCCCCACCAAAAAGCGTTCACCCGACCACCCGCCCCCGAAACATCGAATAAGTATAGAACGCATAGTAATCCGGAATATCCAAAATGAAATCCGGCGACTCAGCCAAACACAGCCGCTGATACTCAGCCCAGTCCCCTTCTGACAACTCAGCCCCCACATCCACCCACCGCATCTCAATAAGCGCCACAAGAGCGCTTCGCATCTCCCCGGATAGCGGGGCGCAGACATCACCTG
>JAKRWB010000529.1 GCA_022353185.1 ANME-2 cluster archaeon
GTTCGTTTCAGTTCGTTCGAGTTCGGTGTTTAAACCGTATCTGTGCGCCATCATCTGCTATTCCCTTCCATCATTTAAATAAATAGTAAACAAACTTAGCGTATTCATCCATAACAGCATGTATCTTCCTTCCATCTGTCCACCATTGTTCCGGTTTGAACCAGCTGTTCTCAACAGGGCTGTACAGAAGTGTAATATCATCATTCTTAAAAACCTTACCAAATAGCCATGCTGCCCTTCGCATATGATAAGGAGAGCTTACCACGATCGCAGAAGTAAAATTATTTTGCAGCATGATATCCCTTGCAAATAAAGCATCCTCATAAGTAGTAGTGCTTGTATCTGCCAGCATAATATCCTCAGGCAAAACGCCCAGTTTCACTGCCTCTTTCTTTTGTAATTCTGCCAGTGTGGTGTTTAAGTATGGAATGTTGACGGGACCGCCTGTCATAATGATGTTATCAGAATAATTTTCCCTGTAAAGTTCAACTCCGTATGATACCCTCTCACTGTCACCGCCGAGAATGATAATAACATCCGATTGCTGCAGATTTGTTTGCACGCTTAGCAAAGTTGCAATACCTGGCAGCAGATAAAAGTATAGGGAAAAAGTCATAATGGAAATCAAAATAACAATAAGTGCAGCAGTTGATATTATCCGCTTCCGGTTATTTGTATTTATGAATTCCATATTATTCCTTTTCCCATAATTGGACCTGTATCATTTCCCTGTTCTTTTTTTAACATGGATTGACACAGATTTGATATTTATAGTCAGAACCGACACTGTCTCATTTTCCAGTTATTTTCAAGACGCTGATTCAACCTTAGATCTACGTCTTTTATATTTATTCTACACCGCTGCAACCATAAATCTGCGTAAATCAGCGTTAATCTGCGTCTTTTATATTTATTCTACACCGCCGCAACCTTAAATCTGCGTAAATCAGCGTCTTGAATTATCTTCATATTCATTTTATCGATTTTATAATATCAGCAAATATTTTTTTGAGACGCTGATTAACACAGATTAACGCAGATTCAACCTTAAATCTGCGTCATTTCTCTTTATTCTACACCGCTGCAACCATAAATCTGCGTAAATCAGCGTTAATCTGCGTCTTTTATTTTTATTCTACACCGCCGCAACCATAAAAAGGCATACATTTTTGTTCATACTCCCGTATAATGGAAGACATCTTAATGATCTCCGGCCTGGTTCCAGGAATAATTGCAAGACTCACAGTTTTTTCATCTCATTCCTTTTTTAGTTCACAGATCATCCTCGACATCGAATGCAGTATGATCCCCGTAAACGCCATAAAACACCCTACCAGCGTCAGCATGATCATCAACAGCGTCGGCCCGAAACTCAGGCTTTGCCCGTGATAAAAATCCCTTAAAAAACTCAATCCCAGCCCCAATCCAAACACAGCCATCACCATCCCAGGCACCGTAAAATAATACAGCGGTCTGCGCAGCTCCATATCCTTCAATATCTGGATCAGTACCTTCACCCCATGGCTTACCGGATTCTGGCTGGAAGCATTTTCCACATCATAATCGCAGTGTATCTCAACCTCCTTAAATGTAAGACTGTGGTCCTTTATCTGCATCAGAATCTCGGACCCGGCCGACATATCGCTGTCTTTGACCCTTATCTTCTCGATCGCCTTCCTCCCGTATGCTCTGTACCCACTCTGGGAATCCGACACATTGATCCCGCCCGCAACATTCGTGGCCACATCCAGCACCTTCATCCCCATCTTCCGGTACGCCGGAACATTCATCCCGTTCCCGTTCACGAACCGCGACCCTATCACCAGGTCGG
>JAKRWB010000043.1 GCA_022353185.1 ANME-2 cluster archaeon
TATCGTCTATATATTTTAGCAAAATCGTCATATATTTCTGCTTCTGATACATGCGAATTAATTTTTACAATTAAGCGCCCGCCTTCATTAGCATTTTGCACATAGTCAAAAAAGTCTTTAATTTTGGTTTCAAAATCCTGAATTAAAGAACCAGTTATAGCCTCTTGCTCATTACGCGCCGCAATGATAGCGAGGATGTCAAACTGATGGTTAAAAGGTTCGGAAGCTTCTGCAATTTTGAAAGGATTCTTTTTATTTTCCTTCGGCGAATAAGTCTCTACTTCAATGATGCCAATCTGATCGTCAAAATAAACCTCTATCGGGTCTTTTATGTCCTCGCTACGATGCATCATGTTGTATAGTGTGTTGAACTTGCGCCAGAAGAACAAAAATCTTTGCTCGTTGTATTTTACATCCAGCTCAATTACATATTCAATACGATTTAGAATCGTAAAATACTGTGCTGCTTTGGCTTTGGTGTCGGCGGTGCGTTTTGGGTTTGCATCTATGTATTTTTTTAAACTACTTTCAAAATCCAGATAACTTTCAGGATTATCACGCCTGGTTTTGTCATCATAGATGGCTATAAACACTGTGAAGAACTTGTCGAAAGTATCTGATTTTTTGAGTTCTACAAATAGCAGATCCAACACCTTCTTATCGCTAAATGGATCAAAGTCACTAACAACCACATTAGAGAAATACTCAAAGGCATCTTTGATATTTTGCACATTCACATTGTTATAGGAAAAATCAACTATCTTGCAGTCGTTCTTGTATTTGGTTGTGCGGTTAACACGGGAAATAGTCTGAATCGCGCTAATGCCTTTAATCTCTTTATCTAAAAACAGCGTATGCAGTTTTTTCTCATCAAAACCGGTTTGTAGTTTTGCCACCACAATCATTAATCCATTTTTGTTAAGCGCAAAGCTTTGCATTACCTTCTCTTCACTTAAACCACTATTAAGGCCGGTGGCGCTTTGCTCGTCCTGATTTCTAGAATATACAATATGAATCGGTGCCTCAGCGTATTTTTCATATTTTGGTTCCTGGACGAGAGCATTAAAGTGCCTGGTCACTGCTTGTTTATAAGCAATCGCAGATTTAATGGAATACACAGCAAGCATTGCCTTACCTGTTCCGTGTATTTTGCGATACACATCTTTTACCAGCAAATCTGCCACATATTTAGCAATTGCATCAATACGATCACGGTTTTCATATATCTGTTTTTTTTGTGCATCTTTGTATTCTTTCTCAGTGAAACCTTCCAGCAGATTGGTAGGCAGATCGAACAACATTTTGGAGGCTATAGGCACGATATTCTTCAACGGGTTAAGAATAAAACCATCCTCTATTGCTTCTTTCATGGTGTAGGAATCAAAAGGTCTCCACAGTTTTTCACTTTCTGCATAACCGCTGAATTCACCAAACCGCGCAAGTGCATGATCGTTTGGTGTAGCGGTAAAACCGATGATCAAATTCTTCTTTTTGCGCATCTGAGAATATTGTATATTGGTATCAAAGGGAGATTGTAACTCATCAAAGATACTAACCATCTCTTCATGTGCATCACCACTGTGAGATCTATGAATTTCATCAATCAAAAACACAATGCGCATTTTGGCAAATCTCAGTAATACTTCAGCATCCAGCATCTCATGTACTGAACCAAACTTTTGTAAATTCACGATAACCAGGCGGGTATCGGAAGCAA
>JAKRWB010000530.1 GCA_022353185.1 ANME-2 cluster archaeon
TTAAGGGGCTCTTCAGTGTTCAAAACACAGAAGAATCTGGAAACTGAAGCTGATGTTGATGAGTATGTTGAAAGCCTGAGGGCGGCTATGAAGGCAATATTAAATGAAGATAAAAAGATACGGGTGCTCTAAATATGGATAAAGCCAGTATCATCCGGTTCTCAGATACTGTCAGGGATAAGCTTTTCCAGGAGACACAACGAAAGGCTGCTTACTATGGCATATTTCCTGATATTATCCAGGATGTGGATGAGGAGCATGAGGATTCTATTGTCATTGGCGGTAGGGTCTTTAATAAAAAGATCAGGCAGCAGAGAGAGCAGTTAGTAAAAGAAGTCCGGGAGAAAGGGTTTGACCAGGTCATAGATGAGATCACCTATACATGGTTCAACCGTTTTGTTGCGTTAAAGTTCATGGAGGTCAACGGGTACCTTCCTGTGAAGGTGTTTTCCTCAGAGGACCCTAATAAGCAGGAGCCTGATATCCTCACCAGGTCACTGAAACTGGATTTTTTACATATAGACAGGGATACTGTTATCGACCTGAAGTCGGGGGGAAAGGATGAGGAGCTGTACAAGTACCTTACCCTGAGGCTATGCAATGACCTGAACCACATCATGCCCTTTTTGTTCGAACATATTGAGGATTATACTGAACTGCTGTTCCCTGGTAAACTGCTGCATACAGATTCGATCCTGAATGACTTAAACGGGATTATCAAAGAGGATGACTGGAAGGAAGTTGAGGTCATCGGGTGGATATACCAGGATTATATCAATCCCAGGAAGGACAAGGTTTTTGCTGACCTTAAGAAGAACATCAAGATAAGCAAGGAGAATATTCCTGCAGCCACACAGCTTTTCACGCCCAAGTGGATCGTCAAGTATCTGGTTGAGAACTCGGTTGGCAGATTGTGGCTTGAATCAAATCCCAATAAGGACCTGCAGGCAAAGTTCAGGTATTTTATTGAGCAGGAGACCAGACCTCCTGAGAAGAGGATTGTAAGTCCTGAAGAGATCTCTGTGCTTGATCCTGCGAAAGGGTCGGGTCATATTCT
>JAKRWB010000531.1 GCA_022353185.1 ANME-2 cluster archaeon
ATTCAGGCAACCTGCAGGGAGGTTTTTTTGGGGGCTGTTCGTAAGTTATCAAATGATTCCTTTTTCCAATTCATCTAGCCATTGACTATTTGGGCATAATAATTTCCTGAGTACGTGCCTGGTAATAGTCCTTCACTGGCAACTGAAACCCAGACATATATCGGTTTAGGAACCCCCTCAACTACTGTTGGACCAGTTAATAAACTGTAGTCAGATATCGTGTCGTATATATTTTCCACTAATGGGAGACCACCAGTAGCACTATTTGCACCATCATTTTCCAGGCTGAATTCACCGGAATTGAGGGTCGTTGCTGAGGCAAGAGTTGCCATATTGCTTCCATTTGTCCAATGATCGGATTTACTATCAAGGCTGTAGTTTCCATTGGCGATAACCGTGATATCGATTTTCCCATCCCCTGGAGAAATGATTGGTTTAGATATATCATTTAAAGCAATGGATCCGAAATCGAACGAGGGGTTTACGGTTGTGATCTCTCCTCTCCAATTCATATTGAATCCAGTAAGAGCTATATCATCATTAGAATTGGCAAAATCACTAGCATAAACATCAAATCCCCAATCACCATCTGCACTTTCTGTAGCAACTTTACTTATAGTGAAATTGACATAAAACGTGCCAACGGTGTTATTTAATTCCGGGTCTGTGCTATCTCCAAGAGGCCACTCCACAGCATTAAGTACATCAGTCCATGTTCCTGATTCCCATACATACCATGGACCTGTCCAACTGCCTTTATATTTAGGTAAAATCCATAGATAGTTCAGGTCATTCAATGTATTCATATCAGAAACTGTAATTTCCATAGTATATTCTGTATCTGGATCCAATGTCGCTGGATTACCTGTAATGTTCAGTTGGGTTATAACCGGGGGAGAATTGCTTAAAGTAAAACTCCCTTCAGACGATCCATTTATAGCTGCCATTGCAGGAACCATCAAAAATCCTGCCATGACTGCTATCATGCCTATCATACATAGGCCTTCTAGTATTCTTTTCATTCAATTCACTCTCCACCCTTATAGATAGTGTACCCTACCCAGTACCTAATTATTAGCCTCCTGGTGGATTCGAACCACCCAGAGGACACAATGAATTCTGCATAAGTATTGTGCAGTTGTATATGACAAATCGGCCCAAAAAGAAATGAAAAAGGAAATCTGATGATTCCTTTTTCCAATTTATTTAACCGTTGATTATTTGGGCATAATAGGTTCCTAAGTACGTCCCTGGTAATAGTCCAGTCTCCGCAAGTGAAACCCAGACATATACCGGTTTTGCATCCCCGGTTTCTGATGTTCGAACAGTTATTCCTGAGTAGTCAGTTATCGTTGTGTAATTTGTTCCCACGAATGCGGATTCAGTAGCACTATTTGCGCCATCATTTTCCAGGTTAAATTGACCTGAACTAAGGGAATCTAATGTGGCAAGGGTTGCTGTATTGCTTCCATTTGCCCAATTACCGGATTTACTCTCAAGGCCGTAGTCTCCATTGGCAATTACCGTAACTGAGATATTTCCATTCGTTGGAGTAGTGATTAGTTCATTGTCAGCACCCAAATCAATGGATCCGAAAC
>JAKRWB010000532.1 GCA_022353185.1 ANME-2 cluster archaeon
TTAGGGGAGAATGGGTAGAGGTCAAAAATGAAGATATTGCAGCTGCTATTAAATTCTTCAAATCCGGAAAATCAGGTGAGATGAAACTGGATGAAGCCCTCAGGCTGAGCGCCGGACTGGAACAATCGGAAATAGGCCTTCCAGTTGGCGGATTTAATGCAACAGGGGTACTATCCGAGCTATTTGAGCGTTTATCAGGCAGAACCGGAATAGAAGATTTAGCCCAGCCTCCTGATTTTGTTGGTGAGCTTCGACCTTACCAGGTAAGAGGCTTCTCATGGCTTGCATTTTTGCGGCAGTACGGGCTTGGAGCATGTCTTGCCGATGATATGGGTCTTGGCAAGACAATTCAGCTTCTTGCCCTGCTCATAAAAGATAAAGAAGATGGCGTTAAAAACCCCACTCTATTGATATGTCCTACCTCCGTAGTCGGTAACTGGTATCGAGAAGCGCAAAAATTTGCGCCGTCTCTTAAAGTTATGATACATCACGGCACAGCCCGGGTCAAGAAAAATAATTTCCTTTCTGAAGCTGTCAAATTCGATATGGTGATCAGCACCTATGCCCTTGCTTACCGGGATGAGGATATGTTCAAAAATGTGGATTGGAGCGGGGTTGTGCTGGATGAAGCGCAGAACATCAAGAACCGGTTCACAAAGCAATCCCAGGCTGTCCGTAAAATCAAATCAGACTATCGAGTGGCCCTTACAGGCACACCTGTTGAGAACCGTTTATCAGAACTCTGGTCTATTATGGAGTTTTTAAATCCGGGCTACCTTGGCTCGGCAGAAGGTTTCAGGAGAGGTTTTGCGCTACCTATTGAGCGATATAATGACCCGAAGGCAGGCATGAAGCTTCGAAGTATTGTTTCGCCATTCATCCTACGCCGCCTGAAGACCGACCCTACGATCATAACAGACCTGCCTGATAAAATTGAGACGAAGGTATACTGCAACCTTACAAAAGAGCAAGCTACACTCTATAAAGCTGTTGTTAAAGATGTCCTTATGAGAATCGAAAGCTCAGAAGGAATTGAAAGAAAAGGGATCGTGTTATCAGCACTTACAAGACTAAAACAGGTATGTAATCACCCGGCGCATTTCCTGGATGATGGTTCGGTACTTCCGGGACGCTCAGGCAAATTGAACCGTATTACTGAAATGATGGAAGAAGTAATTGCCGGAGATGATGCTGCGCTTGTTTTTACACAGTTTTCAGTGATGGGCAATATGCTAAAAAACCATCTCCAGCATGTATTTGGGCAGGAAGTGCTCTTTTTGCATGGCGGAGTTTCCCAGAAAAAGAGGGACCAGATGGTCATGAGATTTTCAGAAAAAAGCGGACCCAGGATATTCATACTTTCTCTTAAAGCAGGCGGGGTGGGTCTGAACCTCACCCGTGCCAGTCATGTGTTCCACTTTGATCGCTGGTGGAACCCGGCTGTTGAGAACCAGGCAACAGACCGGGCTTTCAGAATCGGGCAGACTAAGAATGTGCAGGTTCACAAGTTTGTGTGCGAAGGGACCCTTGAAGAAAGGATAGATGAAATGATAGAGGATAAAAAAGCACTTGCAGAGAATGTTATAGGTGCGGGGGAGGGCTGGCTGACAGAGATGTCAACCGAGCAGTTGAAGGATTTATTTGCATTGAGGCAAGAGTCAGTAATGGATGAATAATGGAATATACGGATAGTTGAATCATGAGTAGGTATGAAGACTTCTGGGGCGGCTATACTCCCTCAAAACCAATACAAGTGGAAGGCGGTATCAAAGCCAAGAGCAAGAGGGGCAGTATCGGGGATACCTGGTGGTCAAAACGCTGGGTAAGTGTCCTGGAATCTTTTGGCTGGAGCAACAGGCTTGAGCGGGGCAGACGGTATGCCAGAAAAGGCCAGGTGCTTGATTTTGAACTCTCACCCGGAAAAGTAGAGGCAAAAGTCCAGGGTTCGGTCCGGAAACCTTATTCGGTCACTATTGAGATAAAACCTATCACCGATGGGGCATGGGATCATGTAATAGAAGAGATGTCACAAAAGGCGATATTTGCGGCTAAACTTCTTGCAGGCGAGATGCCTGATGATATTGAAGATGCTTTTGAAGCAGCAGATGTGTCACTGTTCCCTGTAAAGTCAAATGATATAAAGACGCACTGCTCATGCCCGGACAGTGCAAATCCCTGTAAACACATTGCCGCACTTTATTATATTTTGGCAGAAGAGTTTGATCGTGACCCTTTCATGATCTTTGAATTGCGGGGCCGGACAAAGGATGAAATTAGTGCGGCTCTTCGCAAACAACGTACTGTTGATGATGAAAGCCCGCCTGAACCAGAGGTTCTTCCTGTTGGTGAGGATGCTGAGAATGCTAAGGAAGAGGAAGTTGCTTTGTCCATGGATGATTTTTGGGAAGGGGGGGAGAGTGAATCATTTTCAGTTAATATAGCGCCACCTGATGTATCGGCAGCAGTTATCAAACGGCTGGGAACACCGCAATTCTGGGACAGCAAGGAGGATTTTGTAGAGAAAATGGGCGGGTATTATGAGGAGATCAGCAGGCGCGCTATTGAGACTGCTTATTGTGAACAGACAGAAGCAAAGAAAAAATTGAATAAGGAGATTTCTTAGTGGGTTGTCCAACTATTAAAAATTACTTTAAAATGGAAAACAAATATGGATTCTACAGTCATTCACCAAATTTCACTATACGAAAACTTCTTTTTGGTGATGATGTTCTATGAATTTGTCAGTGCTAAATCTGAAAAAAGCCTGTCATAAATCGCTGGTTTAACTAAATGAAGAATACTATGTCCAAATTACCTATTATCACATTGACCGAATCAAAACCCACGCCACTTTTACGGGATTTTGCCACATTTTGCCAGTACTTAAATGCGCATAAGATAATCCTGACTGCGACCAATGAGTTCATATCTGGAAAAGACTTATTCGAACTGAACCAGAAGATGACTGATCCTCTGCCAGATACTACTACACGAACAGACCAGACCTTGTACCCTCTTTTGCACTTGTTGTTCCATATAGCCTTAGCAGGAAAATTGTTTAGTAAGTTTCCTGGAAAAGGCAGTAAAATTGTTTTGAAACCAACAGAACGACTTTTGTTGTATGAGGAATTAAAGCCCGCTGATAAATATTTTTTCCTGCTGGAGAGCTTTTGGATAGATGCCGATTGGGAAAAGCTGCAAGCAGGATACTTCGGTCGTTCACCTATGAATACCGTTTCTTGTGTTTTGGAATTTTTGAGCCAACAACAACCTGAAAAGAAAATTAAAGTAAAGGTCAACAGGGATTCTCGTATATCCATGATATTTTTTGACTGGGAATATTTCTTACACTATTTTTCTTTCTTCGGTTTCTGGGAAGTAACACGTGATAAAGATTTAATTGCGCAGCAGAAGCCTAAACGTTTATTTAGAGCAGAATCAATAACACCTTCAACTTTTGGGGTAACCATAGCCGAAATCTTAAGTGAAACAAGGAATTTGTATTACTGGAATTTACCATTTCGTCGCAAAATGGGTGAATGGAAAGCAATACCCGGTTCTGCAGACTATGATGAGAACACAAAGATTTTTTTAAATATCGAGCCAAGGAGTAATAAGTCAAAAACTTCCATTAAAATCGATAAGGGAAAAACTGGCGACCCATTCTTCCTGCCCTTTATTCCACTTTTTGCAGAGGGAGAATTGCAAAAATCCCTTCCACGGGAGGGAGTTAAATTTGTGGATGGAACTTATATTTTCAAGGTATCTCTTACTAAAAATCTCTGGAGAATGATTGAAATATCTGCTGACCACACCCTGCTTGACCTGCATCATTCTATTCGGAGAGCCTATCGTTTCGATGATGACCATCTTTATTCCTTCTTCATGGATGGCAAGCTCTGGTCTCATGAATGTTTTACATCTCCTTACGATGAAGAAGGCATAGACGTGGATAAGGTGCATATTGGCGAGCTGGAACTATATGCAGGGCAGAATATTCTTTATCTGTATGATTATGGCGATATGTGGCGTTTTGAAGTGAAATTAGAAGAAATAATAACAGAAGGCCCTAAACCTCGAAAGCCACAAGTGATTGAAAATATGGGAAAATCTCCTGAACAGTATGTATGGTTTGAGGAGTGATATTTGATTTTCTATGCCAGGGGTACTGACGACTGATATATCTGCTTGTAAATCTACTTGCAGCCAGATCATCCGGGAGAATGGAACATTTCCTTTCCTGTACGTTAATAAACCGTCAAATTAAAGTAAGTTGGATTCCATGCATTATTTGGCACAGGTGTCTACCGAGGAAATGGTAAGTCATGTGGGTAAGGCTTACAGCGCACCTATTTAGTCGCCCCACATTGTAGCCCTGTGCCAACTTATTGTCCTGACATCCACAAAAGAGCACAGGATGCATATAAATTTAGAGGCATAAAAAGTGTTTTCCCACCTCTCTATTCAAGAGTTATTGAGCAAGCTGGAAGAGTTAGGGGATCAAGTTCCAATGGAACTAGTCAAGGCTATTCTCGCAAAAGAACAGGGAGCAGTGATACCGTTACGAGACATCCTTCAAGATGATGACTATTGGGAAGCTGAGGGCAATAAGCAATGGATGCCTCTCCATGCTGTGAAATTGCTCGGTATGCTGGCAGACCCCCGGACGATTCCACAACTGGTCAATACATTAATTCTGGCTTATGAAGTGGAAGATGATTGGATTATGGAAGACCTGCCCACAGTGTTCGGACGCATTGGTCCGCCTGCAATTAACCCCCTCGAAGAGTTCATTCATGCCTATGATGGGGATAATAAATTCTGGTGGTCCCGTAGTGCTGCAGCGGAGGGTCTGATAGCTATAGCTATGAATCATCCTCACGAGCGGGAACGTATTCTCACTTTTCTTCATGGATTGTTTTCTGAAGAAGATGACTCAGAATTTCTGAGTTTTCTTGTAGGGTCACTTCTGGATTTAGGTGATACGTCATCTTTCCCTGTTTTGGAGGGGGCTTTCGACCGCGGGATTATTGATGAATTTATTATTAACAGGGACGATCTGGTGTACGAGAAAAAAGTGCCTCGTAATTTTTATAATAAAGATCTGCTGCAATTTTACGATCCTGAGGAGGTTTCCAAACGCCAGGCCAGATGGGAAAGGGAAAAAAGAAGAAAAGAAGAAAAAGAAGAAGAAAAGGAGCGTCATGCAACCCAAAAGCTTGAACCGCGAGAAAAATCCATAGCTATTGAGCTTAAAAGATTAGAGATTGCAAATACGTTGAACGAGCGCAATGTATTGCCTATCGACGGAAAAATAGGCCGCAATGAACCCTGTCCCTGCGGAAGTGGTAAAAAATTTAAGAAGTGCTGTTATTCAATTATGAAAGATCTTCCTACCAGGCACGTACTGGATGATGGACCCTATTACAATACAGGGGCAGATCTGCATACAGCAAGACCTTATGATACAATACTGGTACTTGAAAATCTTACATTTCTGGCGTTTGAGGCTAAAAGAGATGGAGATGTTGTAAGGGCCCTGGAACTATTCAGGATACTGAAACCCCTGGCTGAACAAAGAGGATTGATGGGTGAATTATTGCGCTATTTCGGATTAATTGTTTCTGACTATCCGGAACTTGGAGAGGAAGGGCTTGATATACTGCGCCAGCTCCAGTCATTCCATAAAGATGAGGACAAAGAACGTTGGGTCTATACCAGTATTGATATTGTTGATTATCTCGGTCGTATGGGAAGATGGGATGAGTGCAGGAATGAGTACGGGAAACTTATGGAAGTGAAGCCGAACGACTCCTTCATTCATATAGAGTTTGCCCGCATCCTGGAAAGGGGTAATTATCCTCATGAAGCTGTTGCCTTATATGAGCAGGTACTCCGGATGGGAGACCAGACCGATAAGGAATATCTGGAAATAGCAGCAGGGGAACTGCGAAAATTGGCTGCCAGCCATAATATTGAACTTGATGCATGGACCAGGGAAGCGTTCGGGACCATCCGGGCCGGGGGGGATGAGTAAAATGTTGCTTTTTCTTATAGACGGGTGGAGCGTTTGCAGAAGTTGTCAAAGCTTGAAGGCTCTGGGTAACTGCTGATGAAGTAGGAATATCGGGATACGCGGCCAGTAAGGTTGATATGTTTGAGACCGGCCTTCACAGGCTGAAACTGCATAAACACTGGCACAAGGACAGGAACGAATTTGAATAGAAAGTAGCTGAACTTGTTCATTTACAGTGTTCAAAAGAATTCCGTCATGCTTTTCCTGGCATACTCCAACGCAGGAAGGCTTCCGACCATGTTTATTTCAATCCCCAATTCAGCAGATAAAGGCTCCATGATTTTATATATATTATAGCGTTTAACAAGCAGCTCATCTGGCATGACCTTTGCACGCTCGATAAAATCAGCGAACTTCGCAGGGAATGTCGATTTAGAATCAGCCTCCTTTTCTAACTGGAAGTTAAGAATAAAGGCAGAATTGTGGTTGACCACCAGACTCATGTAAGGATAATACGGTCTTTCTCCCTTATCCCGTATAATCGCTGGTACATAGAAAAAATCGATCTCCCAGATGCCCCTGCGCTGCAACCCTGCTTTTTTCAGCCTGTTCAAGGTAGTTTCTTCAACGGGAATCACCGGAGTATCTTCCATTTTCAAAGGCGAAGGTTCCAACCACTCGTCTTTCCATATTATGTTTTCGCCCGGATTATCGGGCACTCGTACAAAATAATGATCCTTAGATGGGGGATCAAGCAGCTTCGAATCTTTTTTGAAACGCAGGGAAACGTCTATTGCCTGCTGCAAGGCAACCGTGAGTAACTTTGCCTCATCACCTGTCAGATACCATGGAAAAAAACCCGGCACATAATTCCTGAACAAAGGCCATGCATTGCGTCCACGAAACTTTAAACCAAGGGCTTTTATCTGCTGATGGTCCTGCTTTTGCAGGGATTTTCTATCCTCAAATGACGCCATTAAACAATTCTGAATGTACAAAGCCTCATCTTTGGACTCTGAAAATTCACCTGATAATATACTCGATAACCCATACAATCCTTCTGAGCCCGAATAAAGCCCGAGAGCATAGTACTCGCCTGCAGCGCCCATTATGCAACAGTATCCAATTTCACCGCCTACCGGGTCCTTAACCCCGAAAAAGTCGGTGTCGTGCATCCAGTTCCAGGGAGACAGTTCCTTGAACTCAAGCGCTGCTTCGTACAGGGCTTTCCATTCCTGAAAGGACGGTGACGGGTCAATATTCATCATTTATTACCTCGCATTTATTTTCCACCATTTACTGCAGATACATTGCCGAAGCGAGGAATGCATCCTCAGGTTTTCCGAAGAACTCGCCATTGGGGTACATGGATAATTCATACTTTTCATTGCTGTATGTATAGAATGCAAAGCCCCATTTATCATCGCCAAAATATCTAAGCCTGCATAAATGGACTGGAGTATTTTGGAGCCGTTCAATATATTCTTCTTTTGTCTCCGGCCAATCCTCGGGAGGCCAGTCATTACTGATTTCTGGCTCTTGATATGCATCAATGTAACAAAATTGACCTTTAAAGCGAATATCCAGGCGTGTGTACTTCCCTTTAGAGTGCGTCTCAGCAATGCTTGTAATACGCTTCTCAACATCATGTTTAACTGAATCAGGGATTTTTATCCCTCCAGCGTCAGGATCAAAGACCCATTTTTTATGTGGCGACATGATTTTCTCCAAATATATTATTCATTCTTTTAAAACACTTCCATACCATTTAGGAAAATTGTTCTTTATAAACCCATCCATTTCTTCCAAATTCTCAGGATTCTTGTTCTCTTTCTTCCACTCCTCAAAAACCTGTATGAAATTTTCATGAGGGGCATCGACAGCCCAATCCTTAAATTCTGTAGTGGCTTCTCGTTCGAACTTATCAATCCCTTTCAATATCCCCATACAATGAAGTTTTGCTTCTTTATCCATTGAAATCTTCTGGCATTTCCTGAGATCGTCAATATAATGCTCCAGGGCTTCTTCAAACATCTCAAAAGCCAGTTCATAAGGATCAACATATCCATATCTCGTACTTCCTGAGTTTTTCCAAACATCCTCAACATCAAGTATGCCCAGATCATAGAAGACATCCTCTGCGATACCATCCATATCCACTTCCGTAAGGTATTCCAGCGCCAGTTCTTTTATCCTTTTCGAAATCTTCGCATCCTCATCAGCGAGTCTTATCAGAATTTCATGTGCATGTTCGGTGCTAACATCATCGAGAACCTGCTTATTCAGTGCGATTTTGGAGGCTGGCAGTGTGCTGTTCTTCGTGGGTTTCTGGGTCATTTGTTCATTCATTAAGAGCATTAAGTTAAAATCTTTGTGGTTTTACCAGGAATGCTAATAGGAGCCTGGGCTATGACCAGAAGCAAAGCACTTGTGGATGACCTCACAGGCCTGGGCATGACACGCCTCAAGGAAAGCAGCTGATGATAAACACCAAAGAAGAACAGTAGGAGAAGCGCCGGGGTTGGGATTCGAACCCAAGTGTACCAGAAGATACAACAGGTCTCGAGCCTGCCGCATATAGACTCCA
>JAKRWB010000533.1 GCA_022353185.1 ANME-2 cluster archaeon
AGGTATGATTGCAATGATATCAAGATGCCTAAACGAATTCTGCGTCATCGTCGAGTGGTTCTTCCACTACATGCCCATCATAGGCATTTATGTTAACAATGTTACTTTTGCCATGTATCTCCCAGACCGGGACGTATATAAGCTGGATAGGTAAGTTGATTTCATTCTTGCTTGGTGATATCGTCCTGTTCTCATATACAATGGTATCACCTTTCACTTCATCTTTTTTTATGCTCTTTGTATGTTTTTCTATAATGGCATCCAGTGCCGTATCCTGAGCAACATTATCGATAATTACTGGTTCCTTGATATGGTAGTTCTCAGTTGGAATATCTGTATATTCAAGGATTCCTGGAATCCGGGTGAATTTGTTCTCACCGGTAATGGCGTTCACCATTCCTTCGCCCTGTCCATTCAGGTCAATAATCTCTGATGATAATTTCCTTTTTGTTTCAAAGTCATACCTGTAACTATAATATGGTATGAATTTCAGTAAGAAATCCTGTACCTCTCCAACTTTTGCCTGACCTATCTTGATTGCACTGGTTTTTGCCATGTTAATGGGAAATGATGGAAGTGGGATACGAATTAACTTTTCATCCAGTCCTTGATGACGAGGTCCGGATGGTTCTGGAGTGTCCATGAAACGATTAACATCCAGGTTGATGTCCCTGCCTGAGTCCTTATCTCTTGTAGGTGGGTTGAACTCTGGCCATTTAAATGAGGATACTGGGGTTGGTTCGGGTTCATTCTGCGGGGTAGAAGGATCAGGATCACTGAACAATCCAAACATACCTCCTTCCTGTTTGACAGCAGGAGTTTCAAAAATGTTTCCATGAGTATCAGCATTCGGTTTTTCCAATATCAGTTCCATTGGTTCACCTGAAGCGTTGGCCAGTATTGCCCTGCCTATCTGCTGTTCCAGCATAGACTGGTCCCAAAGTATTAGTCCCAGGTTTGCACCAAAGTCAGCAAGTTCGCTGTTGGCGATGTTTAACAGGATGTAGAGCCCTTTGCCTTCAGTATTTTTCATGGAATCGGCAAACCTGCGTATGGAGTTGTAGTCAACTTCCCTGTCCAGTTTGACATAAACGCGGTCCGATGTTCCTTTGCTTGCCACTATATCAGATATGTAGGACGAATCCACATCATATTCACATGCCTGGAATATGTCTTTGAGTATGTTGAGTACGGGTTGTTTGGTCATTTGAATCCGTATAGATGTTGTATTGGTGTTAAAAAATGTTTCGGGTTTGCTTTTGGGATACACCTGGGAATTCCAACGTTTTGTACAGGACATTATATCGCGACAATTTGAAGGAAATATTTTGCCAATAAAATGTGTTTAAATTCAGTTAAATATATATATATTACTGATACTCTAAGATGTTACGAGAATATAAATAGTTTAAAGTGAGAATATTTGTAACTCTTTAAATTTAATAATTGTTATAGAGGTGACAACATGAATGAAAGTGAGACTGAAGTGAAAAATGAAACCGAAACAACAAGTAAACCTGTGAATAACGATAATATAATGGCTGCTGTTGCTTATGTCTTTGGATTTGTCAGTGGGATTATTATTTACCTCATTGAGAAGGATAAACCAGACAAAAGCAAATATGTAATGTTCCATGCCGTACAGGCCACTATACTGGGATTTGTATGGATTGTCATTGGTTTCATACCACTTATAGGCCAGTTAGTAATTTTAATTACCTGGGTAGTTATGATTTACAAAGCCTATTCAGGTGAAGAGTACCATATTCCTGTAATTGGCGAATATGCTGACAAATACGTATAAATAGAAATTTATACCCTTTTCTTTTTTCCTTTTTTTTTATTTACAACATTGAGTGATAACGTTTTGCGTTTTGCCTTTGCTGCTTCTTTCCATCATTAACCACCGCAGAGGAGCAGAGAACACAGAGAAAATGAATGAAGAGCTTATGCCCAATCCTTTATTATTGAACAAAATCGCAACTCTAGCGTCCTCGGCGCCTCTGCGGGAAAGTATATCCTTTTATAACGTTGCAGTCTAAATATTAATGTAGGAATTTATGCTTACCATTAAAGGAGTTTCTCTAATTAGGGACAATAGGAAGATACTGCATGAAATCGATCTCGAAGTGGGTAGACAAAGCATCCACAGCATTATGGG
>JAKRWB010000534.1 GCA_022353185.1 ANME-2 cluster archaeon
AAGACTCTCCAGGGTTATGTCCGGATGGTTGTAATTGAACCAATCGATCACATTTTCCCCTGTATCCCTGGTATTGACTATCACTGCAGAGCCCCCTGCTTTGAGTCCCTGATAAACGATATCATTCATTATGGTCCCTTTTCCATTCATGGGAGGACCTATTATCATTATATTCGAGCTATTTTTAATTGCCTCGAACGCATCATCAAATGCCTTAATGCCTATTGAGTAATCAGTCATATCAATCAACATCTAAATTTTCTTGCGTTTAATTAATTCTAATAAAACTTACCAATTATCCCCATGCTAGGAAATACTGCTTAAACCAAGCAATATTTTACATTTTATAGTATATATTTATTGTTAAACTGAATTGATAATCATAATTATAAGTAGGATTCTAACAATCAATAGAGAAATTAATCAAAGTGAAATGTAGATGAATTAAAAAATGAATATTCAACGCCTTGCTGTTTGCTCTGCTCTGAGAAGGAATATCCTTATGAGCTTGTATGCTGATAAAAAATTGCTGAGTCATTTGCGGGATGAACTAGAAATAAGTTCCACGACAGCTATACATGCTCTAAAAAAAATTGAAAAGTACAACCTTACTTTTCAAGATAATGATAAAAATTAGTTTACTTCTTGCTTCCTTTTTTATTACGTTTGCTGTGTACAGTATCAATAAATTAACAGACATAAAAGAAGATTCGATAAATCTGGTGTATAGAGCGGAATTTACAAACAAAAATAGACACTCTTTAATAATTACAGTTATAATATCTTCCTTTGCTGTCCTCTATTTATCGCTTTTCATTCCATTTTTGGGATTTATGTTATTTTCTTTCCTTTTTTTATTGGGTTAGTTTATAGTATAAAAATAGCAAATTCACAGTATGTGGGGACTGAACCCGTGAACTGGTGGGCTACAAACCAAATCGTTTTATCTCAATCGTTATACCCCACAGCTCTGCTGCGGTTGGGTGTGCCGTCGCAACGTTTGACTTTAAATAATAAATTTATAATTTATTAAATATATATAAACATATTTAAATAGTTGGGGGCTCCATCAATGGTAATGTTAGGAGTTGGGGTTATGCGACATATATTATTTCGGTCAATAAAATCCCGATTATCAGAAATGATGCCCCGGATTTAATCGTTAGCGTAATCCGTGGTCTTTGACTTTCAGGAACTTGTAGGCATTTCCCACAGCTGCTATAATTGGAAAACCAGGTACCAATAAAGTCAAGGAGAGGGCCATATAACAAATTTGTACGGCTTTGCAACTACAGGTACCCCAATTGCATACAATATTTCCTGCGTATTGGTCGCACCCTGCCTCAATATATCACAGGGATTTCCACGATATAATTCAGGTTCCATTCTTATTTAAACTCCACTTCAATTCTTCGATAATCTTTCCATGAAACAGGAGCATTTATTCCATTTTATCTGTCATTGGTTAAATAAATTTGACCTAACTCAATAAATATTATTGCATAGAAAGCAATGGTTTTTTAAGAATTAAGAATTTGGAACAAATCAAACACGGATGACGCGGATCATACGGATTTTCACGGATAATCTAATCCGCGCGCATCCGCGTCATCAGTGTCATCCGTGTTCTATTTCACAATTTTTCTCTTGACAGATGACGTATGCATATAATTTGATTATTAATGTGTAACTTATATTTTGTCACTGGTATCGATTATTTCGGTATTTGGTTATAAAAGAAGCTAAGTTTTTTGTTATGATGATGACTATTTTATTGAAAACAATCGGAAAAGCTCCCGGTTTGAATAGAGGTTTATGTATTAATGACGAAAAAATAGTTACATTTTTAAAACTACTCCATGCCAATGCGATTCTATTTTTTATATGTTATAAGGCAAACTGGGAGATTATTATTTGTGTGGAAATCCCTGTATCAATAAGAGCACAACAGATTTCCTGAGTTGACCCTATTCAAAGCATTTGCAAGGGAGCGGGACTGCCTTACATCAGAACAAGATACCGGCTCCACCCCCTTGTTAAAAAGATCTTTTTTTTCTCACAATGTCACATACAGCTAATTCATATGCTTTATTCTGTCACAGGCATTTTTAATTTCCTGTATTGTGGGCTCAATAGGTGCATTGCCCTCAGTGAAGGCAGCCAGTATCATTTTTGAAACAGGCCTTGCCAATATTATTCCACCATGTTTTCCTTCAATCAGTAAGTATTCCACTTCACCTTTATCCATCTCTTTTGAAGAATGAGTAGCTGACCGCATTAACATGGCAATTATAGCACAGATATTCCTGGTATCGAAACCATTAAAGCCAGAATCACATTCTATCATAGCTCCATCATCTGAGATCAGTGCAGACGCCTGAATACCTTCCAGAGAACCTACATCTATTAACACTTGCTCCAGGTTTTTTGGAACAAGAAATGGCAATATATGGTAATTAAAATCCACAGTAAACTCCTTATGTCAAACAGTTCATATTAATACATTGACTGATGAATGTTTTGACAGATTTCTCAATAATATCTATGAGATCCACCGGTTAATGGTGGACCCATAGATTACTCACTCGTCAAATCCCTTTTTAATTTAACATACCTTTTGGCAACTGGGCTATTACCTGGTCAAGTGCTTCAGTGAACACCTCTTTATCAAGATTCCCAAAGGAAATATCTGCATTGGGGTGATAGTATTTATCTATGGATATCACTTTTACCTTTGAAAAGTTCTTAAGAGCAGATATGGCCTGTGATGCATAATAATAGGTTATACCAAAAAAGAACACAAGGTCATACCGTCCTTTTCCATCAAATCCAGTCCAATCTGGATTGCATAGGTATGAAGATAATGCATGCAAATTTGCATAAAATATATTCAGGTTTTCATCCCAAAGTGATGCATAAGCATCTCCCACAGCAGCTATCTCGATTCCAGAACGTCCAAATGCAATAACCCTTTCAAGTACGTCCTTATCGTGGATTTGTGAACCCACGATCAAAAGAGGTCTCCGGGCTTTTTCAATCATCTTTCCTGGAACGGCAGGCATAACCGCCCGGGCCATTTTCGGTCCCGGGATATTTCCAGTATCAAATGGTATAGCCTTTCGTGTTGTATCGATTGTTTTTTTCATAGGTACATTAACAGCTGATTTAATTGAACTCATAATCTTGCCTCCTTCCAGATTCCTGGAAAATGAGTGGGAAAAGCCGCATTGTAATGGTATCTAAATTTATTGACCGTTCTTTCATTCAAATCAATTTTCCACCCCTTATCTTCCAGTATTTTCAGTGCGAACATATACTTTGATTGTATAGTCAACGCATCAGGTAGCTTATGCTTCATATCGAAACCTCCTTGCTTTTGGTAGAAACGGTTCTTGGGTTGAGTTAAACCCCAATTTATTTTGGCCATGACTAATCTTCTCATTCTCCCGGTCAACCCACCGCACTTTAGTTTCCCGGTGGTACAACGAATCCTCCTTAAGATTTAATATCTCAGCTATCCTTCTTTTCATGATTCCACCTCATTGCACTGACATGGCTCACTAGTAGGATGGATAGATTCATCAATTGTAGTCGAGTGTAAATTGATGATAATTTTCTCATCCCAGTTGATGGTCCATCCTTTCTCTTCAAGCCACTTCAACAGTTTTTCTTTATTGTACTCAGGAATATCGTCCTCAGTGCGCACATATACATGCCAGTCATCTGGTATCTTATGGAGATATTTCTCGCTTAGTTCGATGTATTGTTTGAGTTTGCTGGCTCTTGCCAGGCTGTTATCACCTGGCCTGATACACTGCTTTGCCAACAGCGGCATAAGTTCATTTTTTGTCTCAGCAGTGATCAACATGTGCTCAGGCGCAGGTTCAATATTAACCTTAGAATCATCCCAGGCCTTGAGTTCATTCCAGTTCTCCTTCTTGACAGGTTTGCCAACAAAGGCACGCCCGTATTTAATGCCCTGGGGTCCCAGGACAACAGGAATGCCAAGCCGATTGCACCCAGTTGCGATTGAAAAAGCCTTCTGTGAAAAAGCACCCCATGCAAGTCCCACAGCTCCCACATTGTTCAGTACGAAATCTGCAACCTCTTCCCAGTTACCCTTGATCTGTATCCCTGCCAGCATTGAAGCGACTTTTACTGTAGTGGCAGTAATGTTTGCATTTGAGACACATGAACCTGTATTGATAAGACCGCCCATGTAGAATTTTCCCGGATAATTTTCGTACAAGGTTTTTCCCTCGTCATCCTTGTACATTCCAATATCCATTGCATTACAACCAGAGGAGATAATGATATAACCACGCTCGAGCATCTCTTTGGCAACATCATAAACATCTTTTGCCCCATCCGGATAATTACAGCAGCCAACAAAAGCAAGTATTCCCGGTGTGAGACCCTGAATCAGGTTATTTGCTTCTTCAGCAATCTCCTGGTCAGCTATCTGTCCATTTCCGATCCTGACTTTACCTTTTTCTTCCCGAATAACCCGCTGTGATGCCTTCTCGATCACATTCAACACTGGTATATCCTTAGGACAATCATCACATCTCCCACAACCCAGACATTTATCATGGAGCTGCTCGAATTTTGAGAAGTCTCCCAATGAAGCAGCTTCCATAGCTTCCGGAATAGGTAAACTCAAGGGGCAGTCACGAGTGCACTGTTGACATGATGTGCATTTTGAGACCAATTGTTTGAATTCCTCATCGTTAGGAAGTGCAGTGATTCCCCTGGCTTTCCGGATTGGACCCATTATCATTGCAAGTTTTGGTACCAGTTCACCGACTTTTTCACAGTCCAGGATCAATGCACCTGCCTGTTGTCCACTCACAAGGTCAGATATGATATCGTCAATATCATCATTTGACCTGTCAGGCAGACCGTAAGTGATCTTCTCATTAGTGGCAATCACAGGAATGAATAATTTTTTCGATTCTTTCAGTATATCTGCTCGAACACACTGCTCATCAGTAACAATTACATCAGGGATTCCAGAGCGGATATATTTCAATTCCTTGCTCACGGAACCGATGATCTTGGCGTTTTTGTTGTAACGGGTCAGTTCATGAGCAGTACAGCACAAACCAGCTATCTCTATCGTGTCAAATAACCCATTGACATCCATATAATCAAGGATGTACGCCGGTGCAGCAATATTATGGCCAACACAAATTACCACCGGCTTATCAGAATCAAGTAGTCCCATGCCGATTTCAGCCAATGCTGTTGTTTCATTGGACTTGGGATACCCAAGACAGGATATCTGTATAATTTCAGCCACTTCCATTCCCAAATGATCAAGCATGCCGCCATGAAGTGTCTTAGATTCAAAATCCTTGGCTGATCCTTCTTGTCCGGTATGGGTGGATGCCAGAAGCTTTGTCAACTGTTCTCCAATGTAATCAAGCACGGGAATAAAATCACCAATGGTCCTGGGTTTAAATCCCATAATAGCCTCGGTTATCGGGGCTTCAATATCGCTAGGGCCCACATCTATTGGATGATCTTTTCCATATTTTTTAATGAAATAATCCAGAAGATGATGTGAATGACCGGTATGACACGCCGCCCCCATTAAGCAGGTCATCAGGGCTTTTCTGGCAGTCTGGGTTACGAGGTCAATACCGCACGCCCCTTCCTTGTTGCCTGTGAGGTCACATTTTCCGAATGTGCAATAATCACAAGTATCGCTGGTGGGTGTATATACTGGATCATATCTATCCAGAATGTTATAGTCCCAGTTTCGCAAACTGATTATTTCCGGTCTAGGTGTCGGTCCTTCCATCATCAACTTCTTTGTAAGTTCAGATTCTTGTACTGGCTTATCAATCATCAACATAGATTCCATAAATTTTTTCCTCCTTGTTTTGATATGCTTAATTAATCACTGTGCAGTGCCATCAATAAAAAAACGATTGACCATTCGGTGGCATCGAAAAAAGGGATGATTTTCGCAATTTAAGTTAACAATTATCATTTTATCCAAATATAAGGATATATTACTAATAATTATAAATTTTAATGTAAAATATAAGTTTTTAGAAAAAATAAACTCAAAGAAGGTCTTAAAAATTGATTAAAACGTAATTATTCGATGCCACTATTGTTGACATCAATTATTATCGTATCGTTCACATAGCACTATTGTTGACTCTGACTAAAATATCGATAGCGACAACATATGCCTGTACAGAAGTCAATATCCGGGGTTCTGTTACCATAAAAAATTCTCCCCCGAATTGAGAGACTTTTTATTATTTTCTGAAACGGTTTATAACCACAGAGGGCACGGAGAACACAGAGGAAACAATAACGCTCCGTGTTCTCTGTGTTCTCTGTGGTTG
>JAKRWB010000535.1 GCA_022353185.1 ANME-2 cluster archaeon
GGTTTTTCTGATTGATTTCTCTTTTTCGACATTCAGACCCCTCCGAATGAAGGAGATATCTATGCAAATATATTTAAATCGTTGCAAATAACTCTTGACCAGACTGGGGTAATTGATAATATTAAAAAAGGGAAGCAGTAAGCCTTTTAGATTCCTTAACCGATCACGCATGAAGAGAGTTATTACCAGTATTCAACTGAATCACAGGATATATTGGTCAGTAAAAGGAATAGTTGAGATACTACTGGCCTGAGTAGGAGTATGTAATGTCAAGCCTATGAACGGCAAGATACTGCAAATGGCATTATGGGAGTCGGATCAAGGTACGCCACAGGGTATATTCATCTTCAAAAGTTGATTTAATAATAATCGTTGACCACCTTATAGATAAAATATTGGAATGATGCCCAGTCCACATTCATTCACCCTCCTGCGATGGACCTTATGCACTTGAACAGCTGTCCGGGCATGATGCCGCGGACAAGGGGCAAGTGATGCTGTATAATAACAGTCATTTATTCAACTGACTCTGCCCCTCCTGGCTGCAATAACAATAAACCAAAATTCACGCCACCATCCTGGAGAGGTCTGGGTAATATTAATAACAAATCGCCGCTTATTCTAAAAGTAACAACACTTTCAGGGGCATTTTAATATGATAAGTTTTGACGATACAGTAACTTCAGCAGTTGAAAAGGTAATACCCGGTGTGGTCAACATCAGTGAAGTAAAACTGATAAAGGACGCACACCTGCACGTACATCCTGTGCCCGGTGTGGGTTCAGGCTTTATAATAGACGAGGCCGGGTGTATCCTGACCAATGCTCATGTGGTACTTGGCTCGTCTGAAATAAAAGTGACACTGGATGACGGCAGGACCTTGCCCGGTGTACTCAAAGGTATTGATACCATGATGGACCTGGCAGTCATCAAGATTGATGCCGATGACCTGCCTGTGCCCGAGATGGCTAAGTACAACAATCTCAAGATAGGACAGATGGCCATAGCTATCGGCAGCCCCCTTGGTCTGGTAGGCGGCCCCACGGTCACAGCAGGGGTTATCAGTGCACTCAACCGGTCCATCCAGACTGAAATGTCATTCATGGAAGGGCTCATACAGACCGATGCTGCCATTAATCCCGGCAACAGCGGCGGTCCTCTCATCAACAGCCAGGGTGTGGTGGTAGGCGTTAACAGCGCAATCATACCCTTTGCACAGGGAATCGGGTTCGCCATACCCATCGGCCCTGCCCTATGGGTTGCCGAACAGTTGAGGGAGCACGGGGTGATTGTGAGACCCTGGCTCAGTATCAATGCAGTTGACGTGAACCCGAAGCTTATGTCATACTACAGTCTGCCGATTGACAAAGGCGTGGTGGTAACAAGGGTAGTGCCAGACAGCGAAGCAAATAAATCCGGCATCGAGATGGCAGATATCATAACCAGGATGGATGATATCCAGATAAACAACGTTCAGGACATGATAAAGGTCATCAATAAACACGAGGTAGGAGATAAAGTGGAAATAGAAGTATTCCGTGGCCAAGAGAAGGTGCGACTTGAAACCATACTTGAGAAGGCACCAACGCTTCAGCTTCCGCCCGTCCCGCTCGTAGAACCGGGCCAGCATGAAGCAGGACTGCCCTGAAACAGGGCGGTCATTTCTGAATATATTCGCCCACTTGCGCCCGGCTCACCAGCACCCCACCCAGTAATATAAACCCGCCACCCATAATTGTGGCATATGAAATGGGTTCGCTGAGTATGATAAAGGCAAAGACCACAGCACTGACCGGCTCCAGCAGTGCGATGATACTGGCACTTTGGGCCCTGACATGCATCAGCCCGTTGAGATATAGTATAAGAGCGGCGGCGGTGGGCAGCAGTCCGAACAGGACCAGGACAAGCAGGTTATCCAACACCACCCTGCCTGGTATGGCGGTAGCATATGGCGAGAAAATTGCCATTGTTATGAACAAGGCCCAGGCTGCCTGCGCCGTACCCGAATAATTGTCCCTGAGATATCTTGAAGTCATGATTAAAGAGGCATAGCACAGGCCCGAAATCAGCCCGGCAGCCAGCCCTATGACATACATGTTATCTACATCTTTGAAAAGGGCACCGGGCTGTATGACAATAATAACTCCTGTGATAGAGATACCAAGAGCAAGTAGGTTGCTGCGGGTGATATATTCTTTTAAAATGATGGGCGAAAGCAGTGTAACATATACCGGCGCTGTGTACAATAGCAGGACAGCTATTGAAACCGATGTGTATTTGACCGAAATGAAATAGGAGAGCATAGTCCCGGCCTGGAATAATCCTAACAGCAGGATATAGTATTTCTTATCCCGCAGCCGCAGTTCACCAAGTCGGCCAAAGCATCCGAAAAAGAGCGCAATAGTAGCCAGGCCGAACAGCAGCCGGTAGAAAATAATGGAACTCAGGGGCATCTGTGTTGTGAGTTTTACGAAGATGCCAATAAGGCCGAACAGTGTGGCTGCGGTAGCTATCTGGAGGTAGCCTTTGAGGTGTGGAGGGAGCATCGATGAGGTATTGGATGGTAATGGTATTTAGTAAGATGGGGATTGTGGAATATGCGGCAGATATTCAAAGAGTTTGTAAGGAGCATTCTGAAATTCATTTATCACCATTCCATGTATAAACGTACAACATATAGGGTAAAGTAGAGATTGTCGGAAAACCCCTTAGATTTACCCCCAATCCGTCCATTTTTTCATAAATTCCAGGATTTTTCAGAAAAAAT
>JAKRWB010000536.1 GCA_022353185.1 ANME-2 cluster archaeon
ATAACTTTACGATATTAAAAGTTATCGTAAATTTCATTTTTCGATTAGATGTCAAGTATAACTTTATATACTCAAGTAAATCCGACCGAAATGGTTTTTTCTGGTTTAACTGGTAATACGACCATTCAACACTATATAACCACCACAACATGCGCCAGTACACCACTGGGCTGCCGCATGAGTATAACGGCTGGTCCTGCTCAATATCGAAGGATACGGGGCAGGCACCGTGGTTGATGTAATTTTTTCTGAGTCAGAATTGTGAGCTACTAAAGCCAGCGTAATTCAACCACAGAAAACACCGAGTGCATAGAGGTTTTTTTGTGTTTTTAAACCTGCCCGCAGAATCTGATAACTACTTTGAAATAACTGTAGGAAAGATTTTAGCCAGAAAGGTTAACTCACACCATGAATCAATGTTTCAGGTAGCTTCTGAAGCATAGTGTGTTCAACATTGTACAATGGAATACCCATAGGTAGAATTGAAAAATATTTGTATTTGTTCAGATTACGTTTTTGAGACTGTCGGAAAAGTCCATATTTCGACTGATTTTAACATATTTAATAAATGCTGCACGACGCAGCATAGTGTTTTACTTTCCAACATTGGTTGAAATGTTTTGATTTTACCACTTTTCCGACAGTCTCTTATTCGTTATTATTAATGTCAAAGGTTTTCCATGACCTCTTTTTGTTTTTCTATTTTTTTCCAGATATTATCAAGTTTTTCTCTGGTATCCTGGAATATTTGTTTTATTCTCTTTTCATTACACAATTCAATTTCCTCTCCACATTCGGGCCATTTTTTCTCACATCTTGCTGCAAGTTCATAGCAATTCTTTTCTAGTTCTGGTAGATTTTTTTCGATGGCTGATCTTATATTTTTAATGCCAGATGGTTCAACCTCATGTGCATTTTTGATCATGCCAGGTAACAGTTGGTTTTGGATCGTATTGAGTCGTTGGCAAGGGTCAATTATCACCATATTTAAACTTCCAGATATAGACGATACTTTCAATACTTATGATTTATCCAGATGTGCACCTATTACATGAGTTTCGGGTATTCAAAGATCGCTGCCAACTTAAACTTTACCACTCTACCCATTTACATCTTGAACCAACAACTCACTCAACCATATCATGGACATTCAACATAGATAATGCACAAATCCCTTTATTAAGTTTTCTCATCAACTACGTTTTTTTTGAATTCATCTCCAGTTCAATAAATTTTTTCGCTGTCAACAAAAGCATTTCCGTCAAGCTGAAAAATTGATTCGAACAACGTTGTCAACAATCCATATTTTTCATGACAGAGACATTTCATCAAAAACAGCTTGCATCGAATGATAAATTACATTTTCAAACATGTCGAATTCAATTCAGTATCAATTCTGTACACTTAATCCTTGTCCTGATTTGTATTCTCCCTTCAAAGACTTCTTGACTTTCTTAAGATTATCTTCATGTTCGTTCTAACTCAATGATCCACAAGTATTTATAGGTGGAAATATACATATTCAGTATATTCAATGTTGGGTAGCCGGATTGTGGAGTGGTTAAGTTTAACTTGGCAGCAGATTCAATTTGCCCGAAAGTCATGTATTAGAAATTGAAAAATCGGTCTCAGGATTCCTATCAATCGATGAGCTTGAATTTGCTGAATAATAGTTGAGGGGAACCCTATATCAAATATTATGTTTTTAACAATAATTAAAGATTATGTACTCAAGTAAATACGAGCATAACGAAGATTTTCTGGTTTAACTGGTAATACGACCATTCAACACCACATAATCACCCCAACATGCACCAGTACACCACCGGGCTGGCGCATGAGTATAACGCCTGGTCCTGCCCGATATCGAAGGATACGGGGCAGGTACTGAAGTAGAATTAATACTGTTCTGATTTACTTAATTGCCTAATAGTTTGCCTACAGACAAGCCGCCACTGCCGCTGCTACCCGTGTTCCCAATAGGCAGATGTGGCGCAAGTGCCGCTGCAAGGTTGGCAATGCTTAGGGACTGGATGATGACTTTACCTGGTCCGGTAAGCGTGGTCAGGAACAGTCCTTCGCCGCCGAACAGTGATGTTTTGATGCCGCCGGCCCTGGTAATATCGTACTGGACTGAAGAATCAAATCCTACCACTGACCCGGTATCCACTTTCAGTGTCTCCCCTGGCTGGAGTTCCTTGACCACAAAGTCGCCGCATGCATGAATGAACACAGTTCCATGGCCGCTGTATTTCTGGAGTATGAACCCCTCACCGCCGAAGAAACCCGCACCCAGTTTCTTGGTAAAAGCCACATCCATATCCACGCCGGATTCTGCGCAGAGGAATGCATCCCTCTGTGCAAGGAATTCCTTGCCCGGACCAATTGGTATAGCTTCTATCTTACCAGGTACGTTGCCCCCGAATGCAACAAAACCTTTTCCATTTGAAGTGAATTCAGTAATGAAGAATGACTCTCCACTGACCATGCGCTTTAAGCCTTTCATAAGACCACCCTTTGCTTTTGCCTGCATGTCCATATTACTGCTCATGTGGTTCATGACCCCTGCTTCGGCATAGACGGTCTCGCCCCCAGCCAGGTGAAGTGTCACCAGCTGGAGATTATCTCCTGTAATTTCGTATTCCATAACAATTTCCTCCTCGCATATATTTGAATTATGACATATTTATATTTTTTGCAATATTCATATTTTTCTCAAATTGACTAGAACAAATTTCCACCGTTAAACTTTTACTTTATTGCTTGCATTAAGGGACTCACTTAATCATACATTTGATCAATATCATATTCGGAAGGTCAGTCAGAATGCCATTTAAAATACTTGAAAAATTCCAGATAGTACCGACAATTCACCAGATGATAATCGATGCCCCGAAGATTGCCAGAAAAGCAAAGGCAGGACAATTCATTATTCTCAAGATTGACGAAACAGGTGAGCGAATCCCCCTCACCATCGCTGATTTTGACCGTAAGAAAGGAACCGTAACCACCATATTCATGGAAGTAGGCAAAACCACCAAACAATTATCCACATTGAGTGCCGGAGACAGCCTGCAGGATTTTGTGGGCCCGCTGGGCAATCCTTCAGAGATTGAGCCATCAGACACTGTGGTATGCGTGGGCGGCGGCGTGGGTGTGGCACCTATTTACCCAATTGCCCGTGCTCATAAGGCGATTGGCAACAAGGTAATTTCCATCATCGGTGCCCGCAGTGCAGAACTCCTGCTGTGGGAGGATAAGATGCAGGAGGTTAGTGATGAATTGTACATCACCACCGACGACGGCACAAAAGGACATCACGGTTTTGTTACTGACGTATTGAAAAAACTGTTGGAAGGGGATGAAACCATATCACTTGTTGTTTCCATCGGTCCCGCCATTATGATGCGCACCGTGGCAGGAGTGACACATCCATTTGGTGTGAAGACCATTGTCAGTCTTAACAGCATCATGGTTGACGGTACCGGCATGTGCGGCGCATGTCGTGTGCTGGTAGGCGGTGAGACCAAGTTTGCGTGCGTGGATGGTCCGGAATTCAATGCCCATGAGGTAGATTTCACTCTGCTTATGAACAGGCTAATGATGTATAGGGATGAGGAGCAACAGGCACTTGAAAATTACAAATGTGACCATGAGGGATGCCAGTGTTAGAGCGCAATGATATGCCAAGGCAGGACCCTGAGAAAAGACGTTCCAACTTTGACGAGGTAGCATTAGGATATTCCCATGAACAGGCATTGGCAGAGGCCAGCAGGTGTATCCAATGCAAAAAACCAACATGTATAGCCGGATGTCCGGTTAGCATTGATATCCCGGCTTTTATTCAATATATGGCTGATGATGATATGGATGCGGCCATACGAGAGCTCAAGTCCATGAACGCCCTGCCTGCCATCTGTGGCCGGGTGTGTCCCCAGGAGACCCAGTGTGAAGAGGTCTGTGTGCTTGGCAAAAAAGGTGAACCTGTGGCTATAGGCAGGCTGGAAAGATATGCAGCCGATCATGAACAGGATAATATTGAAACTGAGGCCGTTGAGAAGCCCGCAGCCACTGGCAAAAAGGTTGCTGTAGTTGGTTCCGGGCCCGCAGGCCTGACCGCTGCCGCCGAACTGGCTAAGATGGGACATGGCGTAACATTGTTCGAGGCATTGCACAAGGCAGGCGGTGTACTGGTGTATGGCATCCCGGAATTCAGGCTGCCCAAGTCCATTGTCCAGTCCGAAGTGGAATATGTGGGAAGCCTTGGTGTGGATATCCAGCTTAATACTGTTATAGGCAAACTTGATACTGTGGATGAATTACTTGAAGAATACGATGCAGTGTTTTTGGGTACCGGTGCAGGTCTGCCTGTGTTCATGGGTATTGACGGCGAAAACCTCAGTGGTGTATATTCAGCCAACGAGTTCCTGACCCGGGTGAACCTGATGAAGGCGTACCAGTTCCCTGATTATGATACTCCTGTTAAGTGTGGTCAGAGGGTCGTGGTAGTAGGAGGCGGCAATGTGGCTATGGACTCTGCCAGATGTGCGGTACGGTTGGGTGCAGAGGAAGTCACTATCGTATATCGGCGTGGTGAAGACGAGATGCCTGCCCGTAATGAGGAGATTGAGAATGCACGGGAAGAAGGTGTGAAGTTCAAGCTTTTATCCAATCCTACACGCATCTTAGGCGATGAGAGTAATTGGGTCACCCAGATTGAATGCCTGAACATGGAACTGTGTGAACCTGATGAATCAGGGAGGTGCAGGCCCGTACCTCTGGAAGGTTCAGAACATCTGATGGACGTTGATGTGGTAATAATTGCAATCGGCACTTCCCCGAACCCGTTAATACCAATGACTACTAAGGGTCTTGAAACCTCAAAATGGGGGACTATCATAGCTGATGAAGATGGGTTGAGTTCCAGGGAAGGTGTTTACGGTGGCGGCGATGTGGTTACCGGAGCGGCAACGGTTATAAGTGCTATGGGTGCGGGCAAGACTGCTGCAAAAGCCATCGATAATTATCTGAAAAAGGATAAGTAATACCTCATCATGATGCAAATTTATCCGGCTGGCGACGATTTTTATGAAGTAACCCGAAAACTATTTATTGTAAAATGTAATTATATAATTGTGAGCGGGTGCAACGTTTTTATTAACTAACCCCCACTCCCAAACCCGCTCACAATAATTACTTTAAATTTATAATTTCAGAAGATGTTTTCAACCTATTTTCATTTACGGTAAATCTAATCTTCCATAAATTACACAGTATCACTCATGACTGAAAATGTTGTTATCCTGGGAGCAGGTGCAGTGGGTATGACAGTGGCTACATACTTAAAGCGGCATACAGGTCACAGGGTTACGGTCTTTTCATCCGATACACATACTGCATACAGCCAGTGCGGAATACCTTTTGTGCTGGAAGGGGTTATCCATGATTTCCCTGACCTGATAGTAAGACCCCTGGATACATTCCTGGACATGGGTATTGACCTGCATCTGGAGACAACAGTAAACCACATTGATGCAACCGGTCAGAAAGTGATATCAGATGAAGGGATATTTGAATATGACCATCTGGTAATCGCTACAGGCAGCGTGCCCTTTATTCCTACTATTAAGGGGGGAGAACTGGATGGGGTGTTCACTTTACATACCTTATCTGATGGTATGAAAATTAACTGCTATATCAACGACGGCAGTCGTGTCGTAATAATCGGTGCTGGTGGAATCGGGACTGAATTGGCAGGCAGTCTGGCAGTAAGGGGTATTGCTGTTACACTTGTCGAGGCATTGCCACAGGCGCTTCCCCTGACCATGGACCCGGATATGGCTTTACTGGTACAGCAGCACCTTACTTTACTGGGTGTCCAGGTGGTCACGGGGGCACATGTGGATTCCATAAACGGAAAACGTCATGTACGTTCGGTAAGTGTTCAGGGCGATACAGTACCAACAGGAACAGTCCTATCTGACATCGTAATTGTGGCAACAGGACTCAGGGCTCTTAGCGGTATCGCCCGGGATGCGGGATATAAAATTGGTGCCACAGGTGGCATTGTTACTGATGAGCACCTGAGAGTCAGCGCAGATGGTGAGATACTGGATAACGTGTATGCTGGTGGTGAATGCGCCGAAGTGAAGGAGTTCGTCACAGGTTCACCCTTTATCAGCAGGCTGGGTTCGGCTGCCAGGCGCATGGCTCTAGTGATTGGTGAGAACATAGCCGGACAGGATGCCGTTTATCCACCAACGCTCAGCCCCAATGTAGTGGTTGTAGGGGAAATGACGGCAGGTTCAGTTGGCATAACGTCCCATACTGCCGCCCTCAACGATATCAGCGTGGTATGTGGAATATCAGAAGGACGTACCAGGGCAGGGTATTACCCGGGTGGTTCACAGCTTAATGTCAAACTCATATTCTCAAATCGGCGGCTGGTGGGCGCACAGGTGGTGGCGGGTGAGGGAGTAAAGGAGCGCATAGATGCTCTTAGTCTTGCCATACGCATGGGCGCAACAGTGGATGACCTGCTTGAATGGGAGACTGCATATGCGCCGCCGGTGTCCATGATCATTGACCCTGTTACCTTTGCTGCCGATGATGCAAAGATGAAGATGGAAGGTTTAGCGTGATAACCATAGATGGCTCATTCGGTGAGGGCGGCGGGCAGATAATCCGCACGGCTGTGGCGCTGAGTGCGGTGTCCGGGGAAGAAGTTACTATTCATAATATACGCAGTTCCCGACCCGAGCCGGGACTGAAGGCCCAGCATCTTATGTCAGTCAGAACGGCTGCAAAGATGACCATGGCACAGGTGGAAGGACTCAAGATAGGCTCCACTGAACTGACATTTAAACCGCAGGACATTATTGGGGGGCATTACGACGTTGATATCGGGACCGCAGGCAGTATTACCCTGCTGTTGCAATGCCTGATGCCTGCCGCCGCTGCATCAAAGGAACGCATCACGCTGGATATTATTGGTGGGACCGATGTTGCATGGTCGCCATCAGTGGATTATATGTCTCATGTGTTGCTGCCGGTACTTGCGTCAATGGGGCTGAAGAGCAGAATCAAAGTCAATCAGCGTGGTTATTATCCAAAGGGCGGCGGGCAAGTGAGGGCTGAAATTGCCCCGTCGGTCCTCGTCGGAGCTGAGTTAGAGCAGGAACAAGGGCAGGGGCAAGAGCAAGAGCAGAATATGGTGCATGAGAATGAACATGATACCATTACTGGCATTTCCCACAGTTCCAACCTGCCCGAGCATGTAACCAGACGGCAGGCCGATTCGGCATTTGCTGTGCTGGAAGCGGCGGGCTATGGCGCTTCAATTGATACGGAAAACTCCAGGTGCCCGTCAACGGGCAGCGGGATTACACTATGGAATGGACATATGGGCGGAGGTGCCCTGGGTAAAAGGGGGTTGCCTGCCGAAAAAGTAGGCCAGGCTGCGGCCGGTGAGATTATTGCTGAACTGGGCTCGGGTGCAGCGGTGGACGTGTATCTGGCCGACCAGTTGATACCATACATGGGGCTGGCAGGGAGCGGGAGCTTCACAGTGCGGGAGGTGTCAGAACATACCAGGACCAATATCTGGGTAGTGGAGCAGTTTTTGGATGTTGAGTTCAGGATTGAGAAACAGGAAGGTGGGCTTTTCAGTATATATCTATAGATGGTAGACTATAGATGGTAGAATCTGTTATAGAATTATACTTTACGCGAGCCAATAAAAAATAACTTAATCAGAAGATATTTCAGTAAAACAAATCCTATCAGTCACTAAGGCTTAATGACTTTGATGTAATCGGGGGAGATTTCCTCAGAGAGGACTATCAGGTCGTTTGCCTTCATCATCACTATTCCGTCATCCATGGCAGCATAGGCATCTACCCTAAAGATTACCGGGTCTTCGGTATGTACACTGGCAGCCTCTACAGCTTTATCATACGTTGTGCTCATGTGGACATACCTCTGACGCATGGGTTTTATACCCATTTCCTTGATCATATCTGCCTCTTCCTGGCTCACACCGTAAAACAGTTCTTCCAGGTCGTTCTCAGGAAAATCCAATTCCACATCAATAGAATGTCCGTAACGGGCCCGAATGTTGTTACCAACTATCTGGTACCTTTCTTTTACGTCAGATTCAACCATACCTATCAGTCGATTAGCAGATGCCCAAGGGTACCTGGTCATCATAACTTCAACAAGCACATCCAGGTCCACCCAGCCGTGCTGGCTCATACCCAGTCCCAAGTCATCAGGAAAATGCCGCAGTGCTCCGGAAATGAAACGCCCCATCCGTTCGGTGCGTTCAGTATCAAGTACATATTTGCCTTCTTCACCACAATGGCAAACTTCTCCTCTGAAATAGCCGTGTTTCGGACACTTTCGTATCATGGTATTTGCTCTATAATTTACACATCTTATAAACCTTATTAATTCGTTGAGATACTTTCAACAATATTGTTAAATCAAAAAAGTGCATATACAAAATATATGGTGGTATGAAATG
This sequence comes from ANME-2 cluster archaeon, assembly GCA_022353185.1. Taxonomy (GTDB): domain Archaea; phylum Halobacteriota; class Methanosarcinia; order Methanosarcinales; family Methanocomedenaceae; genus Methanocomedens_B. The sequence continues at coordinate 8,525 of JAKRWB010000536.1, forward strand.
GGATACGATATAGAGCATAATTTATTTCATCTGGCAGATGAACTGGGACCTGAACTGATAGTTCATATATCAGATATAAAAACAGGACTTAAGGCCATTTTAGTAGTTGATAATACTGCCGCGGGCCCTGCCATGGGCGGAATCAGGATGTCACCCGAGGTTACAACAGTTGAAGTTGCCAGGCTAGCCCGGTCAATGACCATGAAGAACGCAATGGCACGACTGCCTCACGGCGGCGGGAAATCTGGCATTATCGCTGACCCGGCATTGCCTGACAAGGAAGCACTCATACGTGCTTTTGCAAGGAAGATACGGCATATCATTGAATATATACCCGGGCCTGATATGGGTATCAGCGAGACAGAGATGGCTTATATCAGGGATGAAATAGGCAGGGCTGTGGGACTGCCAAGAGTATTGGGGGGCATTCCTCTTGATGAAATTGGCAGCACAGGTTTTGGGGTAGCCATAAGTGCTGAAGTGGCAGCCGAATTTGCAGACCTTGACCTGAAAGGCGCACGGCTCACAGTGGAAGGTTTCGGGGCTGTGGGCAAACATGCTGCCAGATTCCTTGAGGAGAAGGGGGTGGTCTTGATTGCGGCCAGTGATTCCAAAGGCACTATATACAATCCCGACGGCCTGGACGTGAAGGAACTTATCAGTGTAAAGGAAGCCACCGGTTCGTTGCTTAATTACAAGGATGGCGAAAAACTACTTACTACTGATCTGTTCAATATCAGCACAGATATATTGGTGCCAGCCGCACGGCCGGATGTCATCACAGAGAGTAATGCCGATGTGCTGGATGCCAAATTGATAATTGAGGGCGCTAACATACCTACAACACTCGAGGCTGAAAATCAGCTCTATGAGAGGGGAGTGGTGTGTGTTCCGGACTTTGTAGCCAATGCGGGCGGCGTTATAACGGCTTTTGTTGAATATCACAATGGAACAGAGAAGCAGGCATTTAAGCAGATCGAAGCGACCATAAGGAGCAATACCAGGGAAATGCTTGAGTTATCACGTAAAGAGGGTATAACCCCTCGTAATGCCGCTGAATCCATCGCACGACATCGGATTTATGAGGCTATGACCTATAGGAAGTAGATTATTTTGACATTAAAATCCATATTTGAACCAGATTCCATTGCTGTGGTCGGTGCATCTGCCAGTCCGGGTAAATGGGGAAATACTATATTGAAGAACCTGCTTGATGGCGGATTTAAAGGCGAAGTGTACCCGGTGAACCCACGGGAAAAAGAAATCCTGGGTCAGACATGCTATCCTTCCGTGCTGGACATACATGTACCGGTTGACCTGGCAGTGATAACTGTACCCAGTTCTCTGGTCTTTGCAGTTACTGAGGAGTGTGGAAAGAAAGGGATAAAAGGAATAATAATGATCACTGCCGGTTTTAGCGAGACCGGGGATGAGGGACGGCAACTTGAGGAAAAGTTAATTGAAATCGTTGAAAGATACGGCATGCGGCTCATGGGACCCAATACCCTGGGTGTGGTTAATTCAAAAATCGGTATGAATGCCAGTATCATTTCAAGATTACCAAACCCTGGCGGCATTTCGTTCATCACACAGAGCGGCACCCTTGGGTTGGCACTGGCCGACTGGACAATGGAGATGGGGCTGGGTTTGCACATTGTGGTAAGTACAGGCAATAAGGCCAACATTGATGATGTTGACCTGCTGGAATACCTGGATGAGGACCCTGACACAAATGTTATAGCCATGTATGTGGAGGGCATAAACCGGGGCCGGGAGTTCATTAATGTGGCTAAAAGGATATCTAAACCCATACTGGTAGTGAAGGCCGGGCGTACCGAGAGCGGTTCTAAGGCTGTTTTCTCCCATACAGGCAGTCTTGCAGGGTCAGATGAGGTGTACAGTGCCGCATTTAAACAGGCTGGTATTATAAGGGTGGAAGATATTGACGACCTGTTCGATTCTGCCCTTGCCTTATCGGTCCAGCCTGCACCCAAAGGCAAACGTGTTGGAATAATCTCAAATGGCGGCGGTGCCAGTATCATTGCATCAGATGCATGCGAGAGGATGGGGCTTGACATACCTGGACTGGAGCCTGAGACCAGGGAGAGGATAAAAGAACTGGTCTCTGGGTTTGCCTCTGCCCGAAATCCAGTGGATACTGCCGGACTGGCCGCATATGATGTGTACAATGGTATAGTGAGTCAGATGCTGCTTGACCCGAACATCGATGCCATGATTGTGATATATGTGCATACGGTAATGTGGGATGCCAGTATCCCTGCCAGAGCCATAGTAGATATTCACAGAGGCAAATGCACCAAACCTGTGATAGCATGCTGGATGGGCGGAGCAGGTACTGAAAAAGGTGTGGATATCCTGAAAGAGGGAGGACTTCCCAATTATCCGGTACCTGAGAGGGCAGTGAAGGCACTGGCATCGCTGGTTCAGCATCATGGTTTCATTGAGAAAGTGAAGGAGGGGGTCTGATGGAAGAAGTGGTCTGGGAACGGCTCAGGGATGCGGATATACCGGTACTTCCTATGAGTCAGGCATCAACGGCTGCAGAAGCGGTGAATGCAGCGAAAGTGCTGGGTTATCCGGTGGTCATGAAGATATTGTCTCCTGATATCAGTCATAAAAGCGATGTTGGAGGCGTGGTTCTCGATTTGGGCTCAGATGTGGAAGTGGATGAGGCATTCCACTCAATGATGGAGCGTGTGAAGTCTCAGGTCCCTGATGCCAGCATTGAGGGTGTGGTGCTCCAGAAGATGGCTGAACCAGGTCTGGAAGTAATTGTCGGTGCAAAACTTGACCCCCAGTTCGGTCATGTGATAATGTTCGGTCTGGGAGGCATATTTGTGGAAATATGCAGGGATGTATCCTTCAGGGTGACACCCGTGGACAGGGAGATGGCACGGCAGATGATATTTGAGATAAAGGGCAGTCCCATCCTGAGGGGAGCCAGGGGGAGAACAGCAGTAGACATGGAGGCAATCATAGATGTGATAACAGGACTGTCCCGGATGCTTGAGAAATATCCTGGTATCGTTGAACTTGATATTAATCCGCTGGTGGTGTATCCCAGCGGGGCATTTGCAGTGGATGCAAGGATTCTGGCAGACTGAGTTCGACGATGCAGTTTACTCAAAAACGTTCAGAGAAAGTTATATGTAACATAGTTTAAACGTGTAATGTCTACTTTGATTCCAATGAGGTGACGAAATGGAAAATGACGATGTAGTATTTGTCGGGAACAAAACGGTGATGAACTATGTACTCGCAGTGGTAACCCAATACAACGGCGGCGCCGACACTGTGACCATTAAGGCACGGGGGAGAGCAATATCCAGAGCAGTGGATGTTGCTGAAGTCGCAAGGAACAGATTTTTGACTGACATGGAAGTAAAAAATATTATAATCTCTACCGAAAAAGTGACATCGGAACGCGGTGAATCTAATGTGTCAGCCATTGAAATAATATTAGGTAAAAAACCTGAATAAACATTTTTCATGGAAATCAATTCATTTTCAGTTAAAATATTATCGGAAATGCTGGACTATGATGGGTTACAGATAGACTCGTTATGGGCATATTCAATAGGCATTCCCGGCAACAGTATAGTGGTATTTAGGGGAGCTATGGACATTCCCGATGCTAATGTGAAGGACCTGGAAGACCTGATGAACCTTAAAGCCATAAAGGGTGGGGACATGTTGCATTTTATCGTAGAGCGATTTGATTCACCTGCCAGTATGAGGCTTGCATATTTTATGCAACGCATGCTTGTTGTTTGTGCAAAGGATGTTATGGCAAAGCATGGCATAGAATCAAAGCGTAATGGCGATGACCTGTTTGTGGGAACGGGTAAATTGACAGTAAGCATTGCTACAGCAGGCATCTCTTCAGAGAAAATACACTTTGGCATCAATATCTCATGTGAGGGGACACCGCCGGATGTCAAGGTAGCATGCCTGAATTCTCTGGGCATCAAAGACATGATGGGACTGGCAGGGGAGATTGCCAGTGCTTTTGCTACTGAGATGGATGATATCGAATCAGACATTGTAAAGACCAGGCCACTTTGATACTTTTCGATTTAGAATAGGATATATTGTTTGAAATACTTAGTTAACGGTGTTAATTAACACGGTTACCCAACACCGATGGTGCAACAGGGGTGATTTTATGATGAGATTTAAGCATATAGGTGAGAAACAGGTAACAAGAGCTATAGTTAATGGATTTATAAGGGATTTTAATACAATAATCAAATCAGATGTTGCGATTGTGGGCGGAGGCCCAGCGGTCTTGTGGTTGCAAAAGAACTGGCATCTGCAGGAAAGAATGTAGTGATATTTGAAGCGAACAATTACCTGGGCAGGGTTTTCGGGATAGGCGGATACCTGATAAATAAACTTACCGTACGGGCTCCCGGCCAGACCATACTGGATTAGATAGGGGCACTGTATGAGGAAGTGGAGCCCGGACTGTGGCATAGGGACCACATGCCTGTTCCAAACTGGTGGCTGCTGTCTGCATTGCAGATGCAAAGATAATAAACATGACCACGGCAGATGATGTGGTTGTGCGTGAAGGTCGTGTGGCAGGAGTTGTCATAAACTGG
>JAKRWB010000537.1 GCA_022353185.1 ANME-2 cluster archaeon
CCCTGTGAAAATAATATGTCACTCGGCAGATGTATTTCGGTTGTGATCATTTTCAGTTCTGCGCCCATATTTACTTTAATTTGTTTGATGTTGATATAAACATTTGTACCTGGCGTGATATTGCTAAAAATTGGTTTTGGTGTGGTATGCAGGTGCACTTTGTGGAGTATGCGTACGAAGTCTATTCAACATTTTTGCTTTAGGAAATGAAAGGACATGGTGCTGCCGATAAATACGGTTGTTATGCTTGTAGTGCTCTTGGTTCTTGTTGCTATATTGCTTTCGCGCGGCGGGAGCAATCTTACTGATATTGGCGGGGATAAGAATGAATGTGAGATTCTTTGTTGAGAGTGTTGTCGTGGGAATAAAAATAGCTGTGATGATTATACACCATTACAAAATTATGGATGTTTTTCAAATGGAGATGGGTGTATATAATTTACAATTTATTTTCATAAAGATACCAACCAATATGATTACCTACTGACATTCCATCTTTATATGGTCTTTCAAACTCCAACGTACCTTTACTCCCCACATACCTCACAGCAACCTTGTCCAGCGCACCGTCGCCGTCGGTGTCCGCCTGCTCCATCACGACCGATTTCATGCTGCCGTACTGATCCACAAGCGCGCGGGCCTGCTCCGGCTGAAGCTCGCTGTAAAGGTTGAAGTTTTGGGGGGTGTATGTCTCTCGTTGGAATATTGTATCTTCATTATCGTTATATACCGTTTCCCAACCGGAAAAATCACGTTCTACAGTTGAACCTTCTATTTTGATACCAAATAGATTTTCATCTGCTTCAAGAACAATTTTTTCATAACCTGGATTGATGTCATACAGATGCTGTGGTTCTACTGGTGTATCTATAGGTATTGGTTCTTGTGTAGATTCAGCTTTTGGTGTGGAATCTTGCGTAGGGCTCTCCACTGACCCGCCGCCCATATCGGTGCAGCCTGCCGATAACAACGCCAGGATGATGATAGCGGTGGTCAGGAGTTTGGAGATTGAGTGCATGGTATGGAAGACTGTATCAAAAAGATTTAAGGATTGCGATTATTTCTGGTGTGGATTACGGGTCAGATATACATGCATTTAGGGTTGTACCGGCTAAGATTGTTGGGTTGGTTCCCCCTGCTGAGAGTTGAAAGATGAAAAATAGTAGTTTTTAGTTACTGACTCATGTCAATTTTATTACAAGTTGCATACAAATGTTTTTATGACTTCCAAACCAAGTGAAAAGTATCAGGTGCGAGCAATGTCTGAAGTTGAAATGTTGAAGGAAATAATGACTGATTTGAATTTCCTTAAAGAAAGAATAACCAGGATTGAGGTTACAGTTAATGAGATTGATAAAGATTTTCACAGCAAACCCAACCCTGAATATTTAAAAAAACTCGAACAAATTGAAAACGAAGACAGTAAAGTTCATTTTAAAAATATGGACGAATTTGACAGGCAGTTTGGGTTATAGGCGATTTTTTCATGTCTTACGAGTTTGAAATTACTGATACCTTAACCCGAAAGTTCAAAAAACTTCATAAAAAAGACAAAAAGCTATTCATGGCATGTCGCAAAAAAAATTAGCGATATCATACAAAATCCACTTCACTATAAACACCTGAAATATGATAATCGTTTTCGGGTGCATGTTGGCGGTTCGTTCGTTTTGACATACAGGGTATTTGAAGAAGATGAACTGGTACTTTTTCTGGATATAGAACATCACGACAAGGTGTATCTTTAATTGCAGTGCCGCTTAATGGCTACTTGCATCGGGCTATTCGCTGAACTGCCACCCAGATCAGTGCAGCCTGCCGATAGCAGCGCCAGGATGAGAATGGCGGTGGTCAGGAATTTGGTGATAGGGTGCATGGTATGGAATACTGTATCAAAAAGATTTAAGGGTTGTAACCATTTCTGGTTTACATTAAGATTTAAATAATACCGTTTTTGGAAGTTAAGAAAATAACTTAACCCCCCATTCAATCTTGAAAATAACCACATCTTTTTATTGTAACAGATATAAAACAGGAACAGTATGAAAGCCGTAATCCTCGCCGCCGGAGAAGGGACACGCATGCGCCCCCTTACAAGGCATTGTCCAAAAGTGATGCTTCCTATCGGGAACAAGCCTATACTGCAGCATGTTATTGAAAAGGTAAAAGACGCTGGTGTGGACCACTTTATTCTGGTAATAGGATACCAGGGTGATACTATAATCGAACATTTCGGGGAAGGGGATCGGTTCGGGGTTAAAATTGATTATGTGATACAACGGGAACGGCTGGGTACTGCCCACGCTATCGCTACTGCCCGCACCTTAATTGATGAGCGGTTCCTTGTGTTGAACGGCGATGTCATGGTCACAACAAGTCAGGTCAGGACCCTACTTGAACGGGATGAAGTTGCGGTCATGGCTGCTCTGGAAGTGGATGATCCGTCACAATTCGGTGTACTTGAAGTGGACCAGGGGCTGGTCGTCAAACTACATGAAAAACCTGACAAGCCCCCCACCAATCTTGCCAATGCAGGTATCTATGTATTCGAACCCGAAGTATTCGGTGGCATTGACAACACGCCCCTATCCACACGAGACGAATACGAGATAACCAGGACCATCCAGGATATGATTGACAGCGGCATCCATGTAGGATACCAGGTGCTTACAGGCACATGGCAGGACGTAGGCAGGCCGTGGGATCTGCTGGATGCGAACATGGAATATCTTAAGACCATCAGCAATGATATCAAAGGCGAAATTGAGGATGATGTACACATCCACGGTCCTGTGATGATAGAAGCGGGTGCCAGGGTCCGCAGCGGTGCATATATTGAAGGACCGGCAATAATCGGACCTGATTGCGATATTGGACCTAACTGTTATATCAGGCCATATACCAGCCTGGGCAGGGGAGTGCGTATCGGCAATGCCGTTGAGGTCAAGAACTCGATAATTATGGATAGAACACATGTGGGCCATCTGTCCTATGTGGGTGACAGTGTGATTGGCAGCGGCTGCAATTTCGGTGCAGGGACAAAGGTTGCGAATCTGAGGCACGATGGCGGCAATATCAAAGTTAAGATAAACGGAAAAATAGTCGATTCCGGGCGTAGGAAACTGGGTACCATCATGGGTGATAATGTGCATACCGGCATCAACAGCATGTTGAATGTGGGGTCGGTCATTGAGCCCGGCAGTAATATCCAGCCAGGTGAATTTGTAAGGGATTATTATCCCCATGAATAAAACTATTTAAAATGGAGATTTAAAAGTGAATGTTTCTGTAATAGGTTCCGGTTACGTAGGTACGGTAACAGCAGCATGTTTTGCTGAACTTGGGCATAGCGTAGTGTGTATAGACATTGACCCTGAAAAAGTGGATATGATAAACAGGGGCGAGCCTCCTATATATGAAGATGGACTGGAAGATTTACTTGCAAAACATGCAGGTAAGACACTTCGGGCTACTGCAGATTATGATGATGCTGTGACAAATTCTGACGTATCGTTCATCTGCGTTGGCACGCCGTCGGATGATGAAGGTAATATCGACCTGTCCATTGTAAGGGCCGCCAGTGAAAGCCTTGGTGTAGCACTGGTTAAAAAGAACAGCTATCATGTAGTGGTGGTAAAAAGTACAGTAGTACCCCAGACTACTGAAAATGTAGTAGTACCCATAATTGAAAAGATATCCGGCCAAACGGCAGGTGTGGATTTCGGTGCTGCCATGAATCCAGAGTTCCTGCGTGAAGGGAAGGCCGTTTATGATTTCATGCATCCTGATAAGATAGTAGTAGGTGCCATAGACCAGCGCTCAGATGATGTTGTATCTGCATTGTATGCTGCTCTTGATTGTGAGATAACCCATGTAGATCCCAGCACAGCAGAGATGATAAAATACGTGAACAATTCTTTCCTTGCTACCAAGATATCTTTTTCAAATGAGATAGGGAATATCTGCAAGAAACTGGGCATTGATACTTACCAGGTTATGGATGCTGTGGGTAAGGATTTCAGGATATCACCCCATTTCCTGAACTCTGGTGCGGGTTTTGGGGGTTCGTGCTTTCCCAAGGACGTAAAGGCACTGATAGGGAAGGCTAAAGAGCAGGGATATGACCCTATATTGCTTAATTCCGTGGTCAAGGTCAATGAAGTCCAACCTCTGTTAATGTTAGACATGCTGGAATCCAGGCTGGGCGACCTGAGCGGCCTGACCATTGCAGTGCTGGGCCTGGCATTTAAGAATGATACCGATGATATCAGGGAATCCAGGTCCATACCTGTGATAAGGGCATTAT
>JAKRWB010000538.1 GCA_022353185.1 ANME-2 cluster archaeon
TCGCTCTTCCGGTAATAAATGACAGCTTCATGGCCAGCTCACTTGCATCTGCGATCGGTGATGTTTCCTATGTTATGAAGCGTAATGCTTCAGACGGTGATTACCAAAATTATACTGTAGGAATTAGCGGGGATGCAGATGATTTTATCATATTGCCTGATGAAGGTTATTATGTGTATCTCGATGTAGTTCAGAAAGACTTTACAATAAAAGGTACCCATCCCGGTACTAGAAGCATCGACCTTGTGGAGGGCTGGAATCTGATCGGATGGACATCCCTGGATTCGTCGGATGCTGTAGCAGCATTTGTTGATCCTCTGGACAGTAAGATAAAATATGCGGTAAAGACGAGTTTCCCTTACTACGGGGATAATGATATGTATGTGGCAGGGTTCAGCGAGCCAGAGGATAACTTCGATGTAGAACCCGGATACGGGTATTTTATATATGTTACATCGAGATGTACACTGGTTCATGATTAAAATGAAAGACTTTTTAGTATATTCTGGTCAGGTGAATAATAAAAAACCGCAGATACACGCAAATGAACGGAGATTTGAAATCGGTATGCATCTGATGAAAAAGGATAGCCATAGAGGACATAGAGGGTAAATACTCTGTGTGCTCTGTGGCAGAATAGAAAGAACACGGAAATCAATTTTGTCAGATGGTTATTTTGTACTGCAACGTTTGATGATTTAATAACTGATTAAGAGAAAATGAATATGAGGGAATTATTAAATTAAAGATTTCATGTAGTGCATTGTAGATATTGCTCATAACGGCAGGTACTGCATCTGCCAAACATGATCTGTTTATTGTTTACGGATATGTTATATACGATAATGGCAGCGCAGTTAGCGGTGCCAGTGTCAGTATTTCGGTGCCTGATCAGGTATTGACCGAAACCACGAACGGCGAAGGAAAATATATTTGACTCCTGTATAATTATACCGACGGAGACAGAATAACAATTACATCCGCAAGGATACATATACCGGGAGTGCTGAGGAGAGCTTGGACTAAGCTTCAGGAGGTTCTCTGACAAACATCATCCTGCAGGAAAACGCTGTGCCTGGATCGATAACCTGCCTCAAAAACACGACCGGGAACTTCCGGATCAACTGGACATGGACCAATCCGGACTTCAAATGTATCAGCCGGTTATTACCATGCTTTTGAATTGTTTCATTTCTATTGGT
>JAKRWB010000539.1 GCA_022353185.1 ANME-2 cluster archaeon
ACACATTCGTTTGGATAACTGGATTTTGGTATAGTGTCGTTTTCCAGTAATATATAGTAGAATTGAGCTGAATAAAAAACATCGACCATCCACATCGATGTCCTGTTAGCCTATAAATGGAGTTTGAAATATCCAGTCGGAACTAAGCTCATAAAAATGAACAAAATGAAATGTTAACCCTGTCTCTTATGCCAGCACTTCAAAGCTCAGTGCTTTGACCGGGCAGTCCTTGATGCAAATGCCACAGGCATCACACAGGTTGTAGTCTATGACAACCTTACCTTCTGTTATGACAATGGCCCTCGGTTCGCTGGGACAACTCCTTTCACAAGTCCCGCACCCTGCACAAATATTTTCCTGCCATACTAATTTCTTATCGTTTGCCATTTGGAAACCCTCACAAATGTTCTAATACCACTATATTTTCGGTTGCAATAAGAAAGTTTTTGAAATATGTTTCATCAGGGTTTTGCCATCTTCTCAGACAGTAGTTCTCCGGCCACTCCTACGTTGTCTGGGTCGTTCTCGTTAATGAGCACCACGAATGCCTGGGTTGGGATACCAGTGACCCTGGCGGCTTCACGGGTGAAGGATTTTACTATGTCTTTCTTCTGCTCTTTTGTCATGTGGGGTCCGTCTAATGTGATTATTGGCATGAATTTACACCTCAGTATGATTACAGTTAACTCTGATTAGAGTCTATGCTCATAATATGTTTGGACAATTGTTGATACTCTTTGTTACAGTTCCATTCATAGAACTCTACATACTCATCGAGATGGGTAGCCGCCTGGGAGTCATACCTACACTGGGTCTCGTTGTCATCACAGGTATAGCCGGGGCCGCACTGGCAAAACATCAGGGTCTGGGCGTAATGCGCCGCATCCAGAATGAAATGTCCTTGGGCCAGATGCCCGGAGATGCCCTGTTCGATGGTTTGTTGGTGTTAATCGGCGCCATACTGCTACTCACTCCCGGCATACTCACAGACCTTATCGGCTTTTTGCTGCTTATACCCGGCACCCGGCTCCTGTTTAAAAAACATCTCAAAAACTGGGCCAGTAAAAAGATACGCTCAGGAGAGATTGTCTATACTCAATCCGGTCAGTATGTGTAACCTCATCAATGATATTAAATATAAAGAATACAACAATAGAGCATTATTATTTTCCATTTTATCACTGGAGGACACACATAGTTGAGCAAACCTACTGTTAATATCGGCATCGTGGGCCATGTAGACCACGGAAAGACCACGCTGGTCAGAGCCATATCAGGCATATGGACCGACAAACATAGCGAGGAGATAAAACGGGGCATCTCTATCAGGCTTGGTTATGCCGATTCCACCTTTAGAAAATGTCCCAAATGCGACGTACCTGATGCTTACACAGTGGCCGACACCTGTGAACAATGCAACACCGCCACAGAAGAGGTACGGACTGTATCTTTTGTAGATTCACCCGGCCACGAAACACTCATGGCCACAATGCTCTCTGGTGCAGCCATCATGAACGGAGCCGTACTTGTCATTGCAGCCAATGAGGCATGTCCCCAGCCCCAGACCAAAGAACACCTGATGGCACTGGACATCATAGGCATCAAGAACATCGTCATAGTCCAGAACAAAATTGACCTGGTCAGCAGGGAGAAAGTTCTTGAGAACCATCAACAGATACTGGATTTTATAAAAGGAACCGTTGCACAAGGTGCCCCCATCATTCCATTATCTGCCCAGCAGTCCATTAACATTGATCTTTTAATCCAATCCATAGAAGAGAACATCCCAACGCCTGAACAGAACTTGGATGAATCAGCCCGGATGCTCATAGCTCGTTCTTTTGATATCAACAAACCCGGCACCAAACCTGGCAAGGTTTCAGGTGGTGTAATAGGCGGGACCATAAGCCAGGGTTCACTTAGTCCAGGTGATAAGATAGAGATCCGACCCGGACGCAAAATCGAATCTGGCGGAGTGGTGAGCTGGGAGTCCATAAAAACTGAAGTGACCGTTATCATGGCCGGAACTGAGAAGTTAGAAACAGCCATGCCCGGCGGGTTGATAGGGGTTGGGACTAAACTTGACCCTTCCATCACAAAAAGCGATAGTCTGGTAGGTCAGGTAGCAGGCGAGCCAGGGGCTCTTCCCCCCACAAGGAACGGATTTGTCATGGAGGTAAGATTGCTGGAGAGAGTTGTGGGTTCAGCCGACGAACTGGTTATCGACCCCATACATTCCAATGAACCGCTTATGCTCAATATAGGGACCGCTACTACCGTGGGTTTAGTAACCAGTGCCCGTAAAAATGTAGTTGAAGTAAAACTGAAAAGACCGGTCTGTGCCGATGAAGGTGACAGTGTGGCAATCAGCCGAAGAGTCGGAGCCAGGTGGCGACTCATAGGTTCAGGCACTATAAAATAATCAAGATGGTTTATATGAAAGTGATTATCGATACCAATGCTTTCATGATTCCTGTCCAGTTCGGAGTGGATATATTCAAGGAACTTAACCGATTGGGATTTGATGAGTTTTTAGTACCCTCAGGCGTTGTAAGGGAACTGATGGCCTTAAAACAACTGGCAAAGGGCAAGGATAAACTGGCAGCAAATGCTGGTTTTACCCTGACACAGCAGTGTACACAGGTGATGACTGAGGGGCCTGTTGATGATGCAATCATAGAATTGGCTATTGAAGAAAATACTGCAGTTTTGACAAATGACATAGAGCTTAAGAAAAGATTATGTAGTAAGGACATCACAGTAGTGTACTTGCGCGGAAAGGATCATCTTGAAAAGATGTAAAATGTTTGGCATATTCACTTAATTATTTATTCCATTTATTCCATTAATTACAGAAACTGAGGATTATTGAATGTACAAGAAAATGAAACTGGCTGACACAGTACGTATCGCTCCGGAACTGCTGGGAGATGATGTTAACAATGCAGTCAAGGTTGCCCTTATAAACAAACTGGAAGGGCAGATAGATAAGAAAGTAGGAGCTATTGTTGCCATCATAGACGTTGAAGAAGTTGGTGACGGACACATCATTGCAGGAGATGGCGCGGTATATTATGAAAGCGTGTTTGATGCACTGGTTTTTAAGCCCGAGCTGCAGGAGATTATCGAAGGAAGTGTTGTAGAAATTGTGGAATTCGGTGCATTCATAGGTATAGGACCCATGGATGGACTTATCCATGTCAGCCAGATAACAGACGAGTACATATCCTATGATTCCAAGAACGCCCGCCTGGTGACAAAGGAAAGTAACAGGTCCCTCTCAGAAGGGGACCGTGTCCGCGCCAGGATTGTTGCTGTGAGCATCAACGAGCAGGAACCAAGAGATAGCAAAATTGGTCTGACCATGCGCCAACCCTCACTGGGTAAGATAGAATGGATTGAAGAAGACCAAAGAATAAAGGACAAGGCAGAGGCCTGAGGGTGATACAGGGATGTCAGATAAAGCATGCAATGAATGTCACAGGATCACTTCAGGTACCACATGTGCAGTTTGCGGTTCAAGTACCCTCAGTTCAGACTGGAGCGGTTATGTAGTAATTATCGACCCATCACGTTCTAATATTGCAAAAAAACTCAAGGTGGACTTACGCGGCGAATATGCACTGAAGGTCCGGTAGTGGATTTATGCTTAAGACCATCCTGGGGAAGACATTCTGCCTGCCGGAGTCCATGCGTCATGAGATGCGAAAGCAGTTCGGTGTGCTATACCCTGGAGATAGTATAGAAACCACCCGGAAAATGCTTGCCGATATTGGGAATCCTGCCAAACTTATTGTCGTTGGTGACATCTCGACGTTCAATATGCTCCAGTGTGGTACCGTGCCTGACATTTCGATAGTTGATGAGAAAACACATCGTGCCCCGGCAGAGAATAAGATAATCAAAGGTATCAGGCATCCGGATTTCAGGCAAGTTCAGGTTGAAAACCCTTCAGGTTGTGTGACGCATGAACTGGTATCTGCACTTACCCAGGCCATGGATGCTGACAAACCAGTTCAGATCATGGTGGAAGGTGAAGAAGACCTGGCCGCATTACCGGCAATTGTGCTTGCACCCCCGACATCAGTGGTTATATACGGGCTGCCTGATGAAGGTTCCATAATGGTAAAGGTCACATCTGATGTAAAGACCCAGATATGCGGTATGCTGGAACGAATGGCCAGTGAATGAAAGATTTTAATTAAGTTTGATAGAAAAGTACATATTCAATAATAAGATTAATGAAGGCTATATTCTAACGATAATATAATGGAGGATTTAATTTGGACATTGAAATTACAAAAGAGAGGGAAAACCCTCTGCTTGATAGAAATGAGATTACATTCAACATCTCAAATACTGGTGCAACCCCTTCGAGGGACAATGTAAAGAACAAACTGGTCGCAATGCTTAATTCCAAGTACGAACTTGTGGTATTAGGTAACCTGACAACTGAATACGGTGCCCAGAAAACAGTAGGGTATGCTAAGATATATTTAGATGCAAAACGGGCAGCAGAAGTGGAAAACGACTATATCATCGAGCGGAATAAACCCAAACCTGTGGAAGAAGTTGAAGAGGAAACAGCTGCGGCAGATGTAGAAGAAACAGTCGAAGAGGCCGGGGACGAAGCGCCTGTTACAGAAGAAGCTTCTGAGAAAGCAGAATAAACTGAAGAATAATGGTGATGACAATGGCTGCACATAAATATTACGAAGTATCTGATAACTCAATCAAGAGAATTAGGCAGACTTGCCCACGCTGTGGTGAGGGTTTCTTCCTCGCAGCACACAAGGATAGGCTGACCTGCGGCAAGTGCAATTATACCGAGTTCAAGAAATAATTGCGCCCACACTTTTTTGTGATATTTTTTTATTCGCTGGAATTTTAATAATTTTATATAATACATGACTTTCGGGTAAATTGAATTTAACACCATTATAAATTAGAGCATTTTATATACTATAAAAATATATTAACTTATTGATGTTAGAAGATGATGGGAATTGCAGTCTTTTTTTGAAAAGGTGTTTTAATAGTGAAAAAAAATGGAATTGTTGACGTTATTTGAATCAATTTTTCAGCTTGATGGCAGTGCTTTTATTTCAAATCAAACAAAGACAATTGAATTGGAAATGAATCCAAAAGAGCCAATGTTGATGGGTAAACTTAATAATGGTCTTAGCATATTAAATACAATGAATGTTTATGATCTTGATGAACATTTGATAAAAATTAAACTATAGAATATTTAAACTGTGAATTATTGCTCTAATTTAAATCGGTAATAAAATTGAAATACCCGAAAGTCATGTAATATATTTCACTTGAAATATAGGGGTTGTGGAGATACACATTAACCCAGCCGCTTTCGTAGTTCCTCTATTCCATATCTTAGTTTGATAATCCGGCTTCGCCCCCTTGTACCTTTACCTGTGAAATTTGTATCCACCAGTTTCAAGACCAGTAATT
The DNA here is from genome assembly GCA_022353185.1 of ANME-2 cluster archaeon. Taxonomy (GTDB): domain Archaea; phylum Halobacteriota; class Methanosarcinia; order Methanosarcinales; family Methanocomedenaceae; genus Methanocomedens_B. The sequence goes on from JAKRWB010000539.1 coordinate 5,473, forward strand.
TTTCCAGGGTCTCATAGTATCTGGTATATCCAAGGCCTGTCTTTTCATGGAATGCCTTGTAAAGTTCACCAGTTGTAATCTCTGCAAGGTCTAAAATCAATTCCAGTAAGGTCTTTTCTTCTTTTTTCAAAGACTTTAACAGGTAGGTAAGATGCACCAGTTTTGAGGATTCGTAAGCGCCATTTACATCATCCAGTGAAATGGTCCGGTTCGCACGTCTTTCAGCGCTCAAACCCGAACGCTTAAGCAAATCGATGCCTACCCTCAAATCTCCCAGCAGTTCGGCATATTCAACCGATGCTTCGAGTACTTCAGAACTCACCACATCAGGGAAAAAGCCCATTTTTATTCTATTGTCCAGAATATCACGTATCTCGTCGGTGTTGTATCGAGGGAATTTTATCTCTTCCGGAAGAAACACGGACTCCACCTTTGGGTCCAAATGAAATCCTGTACCGGTATCACTTAAAATTGATATCACACCTATGCGGGCACCTGGATTTGTTTCATGGGCGCGAAGTAATGAATAGAATACTTTGTCGTGTTCGCCTTCATGGAACAGGTAATTCACATCATCCAGAGCGACTACCAGCACTTTTTCCTCGTCTGCCAGGTGCTGGGTTATCTTTTCATAGATCTTCTGGAATGATACACCCGAGGAAGGGGGACTGTGGTTGAATAATTTTTTAAATATCCGGGAGAAGACAGTAAAGCGTGTGGAATTGGCCTGGCAATTAATGTAAACAGGTATCACTTTCGATTTGACCTTTTCTATCTCCTCGAACAGTTTGTTCACTCCTGTGGTTTTGCCTGTACCAGGAGAACCTATACACTGCACATTGACTGGTCTGCCACCGCGCAGGGCAGGTTTTACGCAGTACATGAGGGTCTGCATCTGGGTATCACGGTGTGCAAAGTATTCGGGTATATGGTCCAGTTCGAACAGGTCCGGGTCTTTGAATATGGTTTCGTCCCACATTAAGAGGTCTTTTTTCATGTAATCCACTATTTGTTTTAATCCTGAATGGTACTTTAGTTCATTTTTGAATATTAAACCTGACTTTGAACGATAAACCTATCGGCTAACTGTCAAACTTTTTTGTACCACCTACTGTTAGCGTTTTCCACACTTCGCTCGTTTTGCATTGTTGCCACCAACAAATTTTAAATAAAAACATTTGTAATAAACTGAATTAATAGCAAAATGTGCCACTAACTGTAACTATTATGACATACTTATACTATGCATAGATATTGGTAAAATCAAAATATTCTCTAACGGATAGGTTCGAATCTTCGATTTTTTTAATGGTGTTTAGAATTTCTGCAATTTGGCCATCATCCCGCATCAGACGTACTGTATGTGTATCCACTTACATAAATGGATGTGGTTAAGATGGTAACAAAATCAAATTGCCCTAAAGTCATGTATTATGTTGAACACACTCCGGAACATAATCTCATAGATCTGGTCTGGAAGTGTACGGATAATTTCACCAGTGTTACTGGATTTTTTTGATCGATTTTTTGTGCCCCAAATCTATACTGGTCCCAAATAATTACTACTAATATGTCACCAGGAATGGTTTTTCTATCAAACATTATTGAGAGGATAATAACATTCAAATCTACTTAAACATTATTATGATGATGCCATGGATTGGCATGCGGAATGCTTAAGCAGTGTCCTGACATTGGAATAACTATACAATTTTAAACATACAATTTTAACCATAAAAGCAGGAAGTAACATAACATGGAATTCTGTCCCCAGTGCAAGAGTATGATGATGCCGTCAGGCACCAAAATGAAGTGCAAGAAATGCGGCTTCGAAAAAGATAAAACAAAACGCGCAAGTATTGTAGACAAAAAAGAATTCAAGGAGCGCGAGGTCACAGTTATTGAAGGCAGCGAAGCAGCAGGCCTGCCCACCTCAAAAGTCCATTGTGAAGAATGCGGCAACGACAAAGCCTACTGGTGGCTGCGGCAGCTTAGGTCAGCCGATGAAAGTGAAACTCGTTTCTTCAGGTGTACCAAGTGCGGTCGAACCTGGCGGGAATACGACTGATATTTTCGACAATTGGCATAATTATAATTATAATTCCTTGCAAACCAATTCAAGGTCATCAAGGAACTCTTCCAGCTGTTTCTCACTAAGATGCGGCATAATTACCAGTCTCAGTGCAAGTGGTCTGCGTGTTATTGAAGTATACCATCCCTTCTGTGCCATTGTCTCCCTTACCTTCAGAGTATCACCCACATCAAGCACCACCACGTTCATCACAGGGTCAATCAATGGCTCAACACCGAATTCCCTAACCCGCTCAACAAGCCTGCGGGTCAGTTTCATACAATACTCCACAGTATCACGGTATCCATCCATACCCATATACTGCATCACAGCATACGCGGCCGCCGCTACTGCTCCACTCCGTGTCCCGCTCAATGAGTACTGCGTATCGATAGTAAGGTACGGCGTATGAGTACGCAGTTCGTGCAGATGTGAGCGGTCCCTGAACAGCAATCCGCCTGCCGGTATAGTGCACAACCCCATCTTATGAGGGTCAGCCGTCATCGATGATACCCCAGGCAGCCTGAAATCAAAATCGTATGTTTTATCAAGGAAAGGTATGACAAAAGCCCCGAACGCCGCATCCACATGCAGGAAAATCCCACGGTCCACCGCCATATCTGACAATTCCCTGATCGGGTCTATCTGCCCGAACTCAGTGGTACCTGCTATACCCACCAGAGCCACCGTGTTATCATCTATTTGAGCTTCCACGGATGCCGGGTCCACCTTGAACTCCTCATCCAGTTCTGCCTTCCTTACGTCCACTCTGAGCAGGTCAGCTATTTTATCAAAGGAAAAATGGGCTGACTCGGAAACCACTATGTTGGGATTATTTCTTATACCTGAATTCCTGGCAGCACGGATGGCCTGTATATTGGACTCGGTGCCGCCTGTGGTGATGTATCCATGCACTCCGGGGTCGCCCAGCATCCGACCCAGCATGGCGACTGCCTCATGTTCCAGCTCATGCGTTCCCGGGAACAGCCCCGCATCACCCAGATTTGCCTCCATGAACATCTCATGGGCCTTGACCGCTATTGGATGAGGGTGTGTACACATGGCACTGAGCACTCTGTCATAAGATATGTCCCTCGCCCTGTAAGCAGAAAGCTGCTCCAGTATATCCTGCTCGCTTTGACCTTTGTCTCTCATCTGAAGCACATTAGTGTCAATATAGGTGTTAAATAATTCTATTCTAACTCCAACTGCAACCTTGCAACCTCTTCTGCCCTGCGCATGATATCTTTCACCTGGATTCCGGACGAGATTGCCACCTGCTTGCAGTCTTCGAACTCTGCTGATATACCAAGAATGCGCCCCCCTGTGTCACAGGCCGTCTTAACCCTGACCCTATACAGCTTACCTGCCACATTTATCTCCACCTGGATTATGTTACGCTTGGCGGTCAACCTATGTCTGACCGGTACCAGCCTGACACCCAGACTGCCGGTCTCGACCATAATCCTGCGGGCCAGCCTGTGGGAATCACCAGTCTTACAAATCACCTTTATCAGTGAACCGCTGCGTCCTTTCTTCATGGTCGCCGGTATCACCGACACATCCAGGGCCCCTTCATCCATCAATTCCTGTACCAGGTAACCCAGCACTTCCCCGGTCACATCGTCTACATTAGTCTCCAGCATCTCGACATGGTCGATGGCAAGGGCAGGGTCTGGTTCACCCATTACGGTACGCAGCATGTTGAGCATGCCCACATCTTTTGAACCTGCCCCGTAACCAGTGCCTGATGATTTCATTTGTGGATAAACTGTACAGGTAGTGCCATATTGTTGGGTGAGATACGCCAGGATGGCTGCCCCCGTTGGTGTCAGCAGTTCATGCTCAACAGGCCCGCCCCGCCACATCAACTTCGAATTGTTCAGCACGGCGAGGGTGGCAGGAGCAGGAACCGGTAATGTGCCGTGGGAAGTATCCACATACCCGCCGCCCACGGATATTGGCATACAGAAAATCTGTGCCCCGGACATCTCCAGAGCATGAAAGGCAGCCGAAGCGCCAACAACATCAGCAATAGCATCCTGCTGCCCCATCTCATGCATATGTAACACTTCAAGCGGTATGCCGTGAACAATGGATTCTGCACGCCCCATCAGTTCAAGAATACCAAGTGCATCTTCCATCACGGCCCGGGGCAGTCCTGCCGAAAGAATCTGTTCTGTCATCAGGTGATACTTCAACCTGGTATTGGAGTGCTGGGCAACGTCCACGCAGGTCGCCATTATATGGCCCGTTTCCACATCAGACAATGTTACTGAAACGTCAGCTGCAGACTCCATTGCTTCAATTACCTTTGATGGTTCTGCCCCCAGGTTCAATAAACTGCCGATAAACATATCACCTGAGGCACCCATGAATGGGTCAAACACTATTACTTTGGATGAGGGGTTCATATTACCTTCCACTTTGGTTTTTGGATAGGTTTGATTGGAAAAATACTTATATCTATTTAATAACCATATTACAATAAATTAATTTTACAATATATTTACAATATAGGATGTTACACTTTGGACCATAACCAGCTAAAAGTAGCAAAGGCGTACCCATTAGATTCAGGAAAAGGCATCGCCCGTATCGACCAGGCTACTGTCCAAAAGCTCCAGATATCTGTGGGTGATGTTGTCTTGCTTGAAGGTAAAAAAACTACTGTAGCCAGGGTATGGAGGGCAGAGCGGCCGGACTGGGGTAAGCAAATCATCAGGATTGACGGAACCACCCGCCAGAATGCAGGTGTTGGTATGGGAGAACTCCTGACCATTGTCAAAACCGAAACCGCTGTTGCTGAAAAGGTGGTGCTTGCACCTGCGGAGGGTGAAAAGATTAAACTTAGTGGTCCAGCAGGTAATCTGATCAAGCGACAGATAATCAAAAGACCAATCGTTAAAGGGGACGTCATCCCGATATTTAGCAGTACGACACATCCCATTTTAAGCCAGACCGGCTCTGGTCAAACCATTCACCTGATAGCCGTGGAAGTAGAACCCGAAGGTGCAGTAGTCATAAAAGAGCAGACTGAAATAGAAATACTTGAAAAACCAGCTGACGGGTACGATACTGTGGTGTATACCGGGGTATGTTATGAAGACCTGGGTGGACTTAGCGACCAGATACAGCGTCTGCGGGAAATGATAGAACTCCCCCTAAAACATCCGGAAGTGTTCAACAAACTGGGTATCAATCCGCCTCTGGGTGTATTGATGCACGGCGCGCCAGGGACAGGCAAAACTATGATTGCAAAGGCCCTGGCCAATGAGAGTGGAGCTAATTTTTATTCCATAGCAGGCCCTGAAATTATCAGTAAACATTACGGTGAGAGTGAACAAAAGATAAGGGAAATATTCGAAGAAGCATCAAGTAACGCCCCGAGTATATTATTCTTTGATGAACTGGATGCTATCGCAAGTAAGAGGGCCGAAACTACCGGTGAATTGGAACGCAGGGTGGTTGCCCAGTTGCTGACCATGATGGACGGAGTTAAAGAGCGGGGACAGGTGATGGTCATAGGCGCTACTAACAGGGTGGATAGCATAGATCCGGCTCTGCGACGTCCGGGACGCTTTGACAGGGAAATAGAAATCGGCGTACCTGACCGGGATGACAGGCTGGAGATACTGCAGATACATACCAGGAGTATGCCCCTTGATGAAAACGTGAACCTGGAAGGAATAGCCGACCTTACACATGGATTTGTGGGAGCTGACTTAGCAGCCCTGTGCAGGGAATCAGGAATGAAGGCCTTACAGAGATACACACCCAGATTTAACCTTGAACAGGAGATCCCACAGGAAGTACTTGACGAGATAATAATCACGGGATCAGATTTCAATGATGCCTTAAATGAAGTGGAACCATCGGCCATGCGCGAGGTCATTGTGGAAGTGCCCACCGTGCTCTGGAATGATGTGGGTGGCTTGAAAAAGAGCAGACAGGAAATACTGGAAACCATTGAATGGCCGTTGAGCCATCCTGAACGGTTCAGGGATATGGGAATCCAGCCGCCAAAAGGTGTGTTGCTTTATGGCCCGCCAGGTACAGGCAAGACGCTCATTGCCAAGGCCGTAGCCACAGAGACAAATGCTAATTTCATCAGTATCAGGGGCTCACAACTGCTGTCAAAATGGATGGGGGAAAGCGAGAAAGCTATCCGTGAAGTATTCAAAAAAGCCAGGCAGGTCGCTCCATGTGTTGTCTTCTTTGATGAACTGGATGCTATTGCACCCACCAGGGGAACGGATGGAAGCAGCAAAGCCATGGAACGTGTAGTTAACCAGTTATTGATAGAATTGGACGGACTGGAAGTGTTAAAGGATGTGGTCGTGGTGGCTGCTACCAACAGGCCCGACCTGATTGACCCTGCCCTGATACGGTCAGGTCGGTTTGACAGGGCAGTATTTATCGGACCTCCATCTCGGAATGGGCGTGAAGAGGTACTCAAGATACACACAAGACACATACCCATATCTGAAGATGTTGACCTGGGCGAGATTGCAGATGCAACAGAAGGATATGTGGGTGCAGACCTGGAAGCCATCTGCCGCGAAGCAGTCTTACTGGCCATGCGTAGTGATTTTAATACTAACTGTGTCCAGATGGAGCATTTCAGGACAGCTCTTAAAAAAGTAAGGCCCGCACTCACTGAAAACATAAGGGAATATTACCAGCAGCTTGAAACACAATTCAAAGGTGGCGTCAAAAAAGAACAGAAGTCTTATATAGGTTATCGGTAAAATTTGGGAGAGATAACAATGACTAGAATATTTGCCAGGAATCTAAGGGATAAACAGGTAATGAGTTCAGATGGAATAACTCTGGGAGTACTCAACAACTTTGTAATAGATGTCCGTACCGGAACGGTCATTGACCTGGTGATCAAACCTGATATTGCGCTCGATAAAGGGAAATATTATGTGCAGGACGAGTTCGTACTTGTTCCTTTTGACTCAGTTCGGTCAATCAAGGACTATGTAGTTGTGGACAAAAATCTGTCGAGATCCCAGGGCCGTATGGAAGTAGAAAGCAGAGATGAGGTTGAGAGCAAAGTATCGCCGCAATAATTAACTAATCAGCAAATTAGCCCGTCATTATCATTCCACATATTTTATATTTTATATTTTATATTTTATATTTTATTTTACATAATGAAGTACATTAGGTAATTAAGTTAATCAAGTTAATCTTACCAAAGGGATGATTTACTTGCATATTCCAGTGCTTCTACCACGCCGGCACCGTATCTACCTGATGTAACCATATCAGCTATACTTTTAAGTGCAGGATTTGCATTTCCTACAGCTACACCTAGACCTGCTGCACGCAGCATTTCAATATCATTAGAAGAATCTCCAATAGCCATTATATCCCCTGAATCCAGTCCCATCAATGCGGCCACCTCCAACAATGCCGTACCTTTATTCACATCCATGGATTTTATATGTACGGCAAAGCCGGTATCAACCAGTTCCACGTCCATTATCTCTTTATTTGCCAAGATATGCCTTGCTGCCTCAATGTCAAAATTGCGCCGCAATGCCACATCTGAAAGCCTGTCAGCAGCGTCCAGTTCCTCAAGTTCAAAGTGGGCACGCAGCATCTCCAGAACACCCATACACCTTTCCCGGTCTCCATATATGTTAACCGGACCGTCAAAACCATTGGATATAACGCCGCCGTTCTCTGCTATCATAATATCAGATGTACCTATGAGCTTTGTAGCACATTTCACAAAGCAAAGCACATTGCCACTGGCCAGTATTACCGGGATATCGAGTTTCCTGATAACGGCGGTGGCGGCCAGGTCAAGCCGCCGGCTCTTATCAGTGAGCGTCCCGTCAATATCAATTATTATTGCCTTCACTCTGCCAGTCCTTCCATGGTCACAGAGAACACGGCTTCGCCTTCAGGCAAACACGGTGAATCTACCAGTCTGGCAATACGCTTTTCACCCTTGGATTTGCGGAGATATAGCCTGAATGTAGCAGTATGGCCCACGATATGCCCGCCAATGGGCTTGGTGGGGTCACCGAAGAAGGCATCTGGTTTAGACATGACCTGGTTTGTCACTACTATCGCAGCATTGTGCAGATCACCGAACCTCAACAGTTCATGCATGTGTTTGTTCAGCTTTTGCTGCCGGTCTGCAAGGGTACCCCGGCCCACATACTCGGCCCTGAAATGTGCGGTTAGGGAATCCACAATAAGCAAGCGTACTGGTTTACCGCTCTCCTTTAACTCCTGTGCCAGCTGGCTCGCCGATTCTGCCAGCAGTATCTGGTGATTGGAATTGTATGCACGTGCCACATGGATATTTTTCAAAAACTCTTCCGGGTCATATTCCTCACCGGTACGCTTTGAAGTCCCTGCAACCATCTGGGCAATCCTCTCTGGCCGGAAGGTGTTCTCAGTATCAATCATGATCACTGAACCATCTAATCCACCGTGCTCAGCACCAAGCTGGACATTAACTGCCAGTTGATGGACTATCTGGGTCTTACCGCACCCGAACTCCCCGTAAAATTCAGTGATAGCCTGGGTCTCGACCCCTTTTTTGCCCAACAATTCATCAAAGGCCTCACAACCAGTGGTAATTTTACCCACCAGTTTGCGGCGTTCAAGTACCATGTCGCCGGTTTCGAACCCACCCACATCTGCCGCACTCCTTGCTGCAATAATTATCTTGGATGCGGTTGACTCTCCCACATCAGCATTGAGTGCAAGATCTGCAGGCGACGCCACTGCTATGGCTTCTATGGTAGTAAATCCAGCATCTCTCAACTTTTCCGCCGTGGCCGGGCCCACTCCGGGCAGGTCCTCGATCATTGTAATCTTATCATCCATCTCTAATTTCTCCTGGTGCACGGTTATTTTTTATCTTGGTGCACAGTTAAAAGCTATGACTATTTCTATCAATATAAACCTGGGGTAAGCGAAGTGAAAGTATTCTACAACGACAACAATTCCTCGTATATCTCACCCAGTCTTGATGCTGTCTTTTCAATATCATGATGTGCTTCGGCAGATTTCCGCCCTTCATTACCCAGCCGCTTCCTCAAATCAGTATCACTGACCAGCTGCTCAATGCCTGCCTCAAACTCCTGCTCGGTAGAGCCCATCAGGCAGTCCAGGCCCGGGCTGAGCCATTCCCGAAACACAGGCAAATCTCTCGTGACAATTGGAAGACCGCATACTGCTGCTTCTACCAGTGCAAGACCTTGAGTCTCCTGTTTTGATGGGAAGAAAAATATATCACTGGCAGATAACGCCCCTGGTACGTCCGGTGTATATCCTGTCAACAGGATATTGTCAGGTACGTCATCGGCCCTGATATCTCCCTGTCTTGCAAACATACTGTAAAAGAGGTCAATACCAGGATGCTGTGTATATTCCCCGCCCACCCACATGAATTTAAACTCGGGATGGCGTATTGAAATATTGATGAATTCCTTTATCCCCTTTCGCACCGATAAACCGCCCACGCATGTAACCACTACCTCATCTTCCCCGATACTATACTGTTGCCGAAAAGCTGCTCGGGCTTCATCCGAATATACATACTTATCAAGGTTTATTCCGTAGTTCAACTGCGTGATAGCATGGCCAGGTAAGAGTTCCCTGTAATAATCTTCTGCCGACCTGGACGGACAAATGATAAGGTCAGAAGAATTGGCAATCTTTTTGAACCATTTTCTTAACACATGTTTGGTGCCCCTACCCACACTGAAAGTCTCCTCTGTAGCATTGCCATGGTAAATGATAGGAATGTTTTCCCGTTTACCATCTTTTATTAATCGGTAGGCCCGGTATAGCGGCATGTGTATATGCATCAGGTCAAAATGTTCCTCGCTATCAAAAACGATGTCAAACCCTTTTTTTTCCAGCCTCTTTGTTATTTCCGGTATATATGTTCCGAGCCATGATTTGTTATTTGTCAGCCTGCTTACCATATTCTCGTCAGTAATATAGTTTATAACGGACATTGCAAAACACATAATTCTATCCAGAGCAAATAACAATATCTCATCTTGTAAAACTTAGCCTGCTAATTCCCGGTAAATTCCGGCCAGTGATGCGGATGCTCTGTTAATATCATGATGCTTTCTGGCCGACTGGCATGCTTCTTGACCAATTCTTTTTGCCAATCCCTGGTCATCGGTCAATGATTTGATATGCGCCGCAAACTCATCTACATTCATTCCCATCAGACAGTCGTGACCAGGATTCAACCACTCCCGAAACACAGGCAGGTCTCTGGTGACTATCGGACGTGAATTGGCAGCTGCTTCCACCAGGGCAAGCCCCTGGGTTTCGTGTCTGGACGGGAAAAAGAATATGTCGCTTGCTGAAAGGGCTGCGGGTACGTCAAGTGTATAATCCGTAAATAATACATTCTCCGGTACCTTTGCAACATCCATGTTGTCTTCCCTGGATATCATACCGTATAAACTGTTTATACCCTTATTTTTATAGAAACTGCCGCCCACCCACATAAAAAGAAAATCAGGAAAACGAGCTGCAATTTCACATAAATCATCAACACCTTTGCGCTGCAGGACACCGCCTACGCAGGATATTACAGTCTTTTCCTCTTCAATGCCGTATCTCTGCCTGAATGCAAGTCCGTCATGTTTTGAATACGCATACCTGTTAAGGTCAATACCATAATTCAACTGCCTGATATCCGCATCAGGAAGAATGTTGCGATAATATTCTGCTGCAGATACTGACGGACACAGGATAACATCGGACCTTTGGGCAATACTCCTGAACCACCGCCTGATAAAATACTTGACCTTGCCGCCCACAAAAAAAGTATCTTCAGTCATGTGACCGTGGAATATACTTGGCTTATGGCTGCCATTATTATCATTATTATTCATTGACAGGCGGTAGGCGAGTGTCATAGGAATATGGATGTGCATAACATCAAAATCCGTATCCCTGTCAAAAACCACATCTATCCCCAGTTTTTCCACACGCTCAACAACTGAAGGTATATAGGAATCAAGCCATTTACGCTGCGTGGTCAATCTGTTTACCAGGCCATTATCGATAACATAGTTAACAGTAGTCATATTCCCAAGTATAATGCTTAGTCATGATAGAAAAATATATTGATAGTACCTATTCTACCAGCTTTGCCACCAGCATGTCCATTTTCAGTCCCATGTCATCTGCCACTGCCTGGCATTTAGTACGCAACAGATAAGCAATGGGCCGATAGCCATACTCGGACATGGTCTCATAATTGGCCATACCCTTACTGATAATAAGAGATGCATGCTCAAAGGCATCCACAAGTTCAGCCGGGGACTCATCCAGGCACACACCGATGGCATTGGAGCCCGTGGTCAGCACCCTGTCAACCTGTGCCTCAATACCGTGTATCTCAACATCTTCCAGAGTAGCGTCATTCAATATGGGCGCACCCCGAACCACAAGCGTAACCTTCCCGCCCATGCCCCGTATCTGTTCAATAACCAGGGTATCCAGCAGCACCTCCCCGCTGTTATCTGCAATATATACCACATCATCCAGCAGCGGTATCAACCTGTCAGTATCATCCACATCAAGACCCTGACTGAATAACCGCCTGAACTCAGCTTCAAAATCCTGCTCGTTAACATCGAAGCCTTCAACACCGAAATCAAGGGTATTGCCTATGGTAGCAGCCACCACTGCACGGCGGAAACCTTCAGCAGATATTTCATTACCTGCCAGCGACCTTGCAAGCGGCATTAATTCCACTGCCAGTTCCCTGCTAAACACCTTCTTTTCCAGATACGGGTCCCGGTTGCCCATCGCCCTGTAAGCGCTGCGGTGAACTGCAGTGGATATCCTGGCGGCAGGCTCGCCCAACCTGTATGTCCGGTGTAATGCATCCAGGCCTGCCGTAACTGCTGCATTGACGGTCTCGGTATCATCGGTCAACAGCAGGGCCTGGTAATGCACCCTTGAAAGGAGACAGTGTGCACATCTGGGGTCTATCTTCAATTATCGTCACCTTTAGCAATATTAATATCTGTGGGGGGACAATACTCAATCGGTGATAAATATGTCGGAGCAAGAACCTAAAGATAGCAGTGAGTGGGAAGCCTTTGCAGATCAGAAATTTAAAGATATTAAAGGGGCTATTAAGAATATTGAAAGTAAAGGTTCCTCCCAGTCAGTTGAGCAGAATGTGAGGGATGCAGCAAAGGGTTTTGGTGACATGCTGATGTCGCTGGGTGCCCTTGCCTATGGGGTCAGCAGCGAAGTGGCCCATAAAGCATCACCTGACAAGGCTGCCGAATTCCAGAAAGATATGACTGAAAAGGCCAATGCCACCCGGAATGTCATTGCAGATGAATTAGACAAAGTTTCCAGTCACTTGCGGGCTGAAAAGGAGGGGGCAGGGGAGAAGGAGAGCAAATCACGGCCTGATGATGAGCCAACCGATACTACCTGAGGGCGAAGGGCGGCATTTTCTTGTTGACTTGCTCTGATATTGTGGACTTCTTTATCCACGATCATATTATGCATCTACAAGAAATCGCTCATCCAGCCACCTGGAAGTGGGGGCATAATCCAGGAAATTTCCAAGCACACTCTCTTCGTACCTGATGCGTCGAGAATAGTCTTCTTCGGACCCTCTTCTTCTGAGATCGCAAGATAAAGTATCTGGCCATCACGAATATTAGACTTATTATTCCGGAAAAAATCGTTGCACAATTCGAGTATTGCATCTGCAGTAATCGGTGCAAAATTGAATCCATTCATTAAACGAAGACGAAACATTTGCTCCTTCGTCATTCCATTCTTTAATATGTATACATCTTTCATATTGACCACTACAATTA
>JAKRWB010000540.1 GCA_022353185.1 ANME-2 cluster archaeon
GAGCATAGGTTATGCTATTAAAATCTCCGATGTCAAGGAATTTCCCACCCCAATAGACCCATATCATCTTGATGAAGATCTCAGACCACCTCAATCGTTTTATTACCTGCCGATGAGCTACCTTCAGAATTGTTGGAATTATCAAAATACTGACATGAATTACAAACATGGTATTTTATCATAGAAGAAATGCAATTATTTGGCAGCAGGTTGAATCCCATTAAGGAAGAACTAAATAAAGCACGAGCAATGTTATATTACTTTCACTTACCTCTAATATAAGGAATATATATCAAAAAGAGCAAGGTTAATAAAATGATAACTAAAAAAGAACGAGCAGTACTTATTCTGCTAAACAATTTCAATACACTTTCAAAAATGAAATTGGTTAAAATTATGTTCCTTATGTCTGAAAAATCAAATTTTTATAACTTCGTGCCATACAATTATGGTCCATTTTCTTTCGAATTGTATCATGACCTTGCGCATCTTGAAAGAGAAGGATATATTTCCACGGATAACAAATCAGTTTCACTTATCAATAAAGACATTCCACCACTTGATAATAAATTAAAGGCTATTGTTAACAGGTATGCCCGCCAGTTTTCAAATTTTGATGATTCCCGGATAATCAAACATACCTATTCCAAATATCCGGAATATACCATTTTCAGTCAATTCGAGAAACGGATGACGTATGAACGGGATGCCAAAGGATTGGTCACAATAGGATATGAAGGTAAATCCATTGATGGTTTCCTCTATGAGTTGATTTTGAATAAGGTCAATTTGCTGATAGATGTCCGAAAAAATGCTTATAGCATGAAATTTGGCTTTTCTAAAAGCAAGCTAGTGAATTATTTAGAAAAACTTGGCATTGATTATTTGCATATACCTGAGCTGGGAATACCTTCTGAATTGAGACAGGAACTTAATACTGATGAGGATTACCAGGCTTTGTTTGCCGATTATGAAAACGTACTCGATGGGAAAATCGATGTACTTGAGACTATTAAGGAGAATGCTAAAGAGAAAAAGATTGCATTGATGTGTTTTGAGAAGGACCCGAAGTATTGTCACCGGGAGGTTATTGCTGACCGATTAAGGCGAGATGGTGTAGAGGTCTGTAATTTATGACCTGGGAAAAGAAAAGGGTGCTGGTGACTGTTAAGTCATATCCGGAGAGGAGTAAAAAATATGGGGTTGTTGCGTGTACAATGGGTTTGACCGAAGAAGAGGAATTGATCAGGTTATATCCGATAACAATGGATGTTTTTTCCGGAAAAGATAAACTCAGAAAATATGACTGGATAGAAGTGGAATGTAAAAAAGCTGAAGAAAAACTCAACAGGAAAGAGAGTTATAAAATCAGGAATGGGTCTTTAAAAATTATCGATAGGAGTCTTAGCACTGGAAAAATCAAAGGGAAAGTAAATTGGCACGAGAGAAATAAACTCATTTTAAAGCATGTTGCTCCTTCACTTGAATATCTTAAAGACAAATTTGATGAAGATAGAACTTCATTGGGTCTAATTAAACCTGTGGACGTTATTGATTTTATTAAAAAAGGAAAACTCCAGATTTATAAAGATAAAAAGGAGTTCCAGCAATCACTTTTTGGTCCCAGCAATCACTTTTTGGTCCCAGCATGCCTGTGGTAGAAGAAATCCCCCATTTGTTCAGTTATAGATTCAGGTGTTCTGGTTGTGCTGAAAAGAAGGAACATAATATTCAATGCGAGGACTGGGAACTTATGGAGTCCTATC
>JAKRWB010000541.1 GCA_022353185.1 ANME-2 cluster archaeon
GGCTACAAAAATCCAAGTGTAATCAAGCACGGTCGGCTAATTTTGAGTGGGTGTAGCCTATGAAAACCATAATGTCAGGTTATAAGCATCCATACATAGAGGCTCTGCACCTTCCAGTGCGGAGTCCGTGACTTTCAACGATATGGGTTTTTGTACATCGTAAGAAATACTAACACTAAAATAATAATTATGAAGCTGAATACAGACATGATTTTTCTATGATGTAGGTGAAAATATTGATATGTGGGCTTTTAAAAAAATACTGGTGAAAAGGTGATTAGTTAGTTGAATAATAAAGTTGCAATATTGGCTTTGGTTATCATATTCTCGGTTGCTTTTAGTGGATGTATTAGAGAAAGTAATGTTACCTCGGCGCCAGCATCGTTACAGGGAGATGCAGTAAATGCTTCATCTACGAACTTAACTCCACCATCAGAAGACGAAAATAAACCTGAAATCGAAATAACATCCTTTTCAAGTATATATATGCGGGATAATAGAGACATAAAAGACAAATATAATATTTCGGAAAGGTATTATGCAGTATATGATATAGATATAAGAAATAATGGTTTGAGTAGTTTTAATTTCAAAGTAAATGAACTGCATCTGAGTGCTGGTGATCAGATATTTAATGCTACAATCCTGGAACAACCCGGATGCTCAGAAATATTAGACGTAATGACTGACCTTGAAAAGGAAAATAAAATTAAAAATGCAACTATTTTTCCAGGTCAAGCCATAAACGGAATTGTTGTTTTTCGCGTTGATTCGCTATATAATAAATCATTTCAACTGATGTACAATAACGCGCCTGTAATGTCCCCATATTTTGAAAAAAGTATTGAGGCCATTGCAATAGCAGAACATTTCAATTACTCAATTGCCTTAGGCATACCTCCATATTGTAATTTTACAGATATTGATTTATTGAGAGGCACATATGAACCGCAACTCGAAGAGTATCCATATATCTGGCCAAAGTGGGTGAATAGAAGTATATTTGAATTCTATAAAAAGGTTGATACAGAGCATATGCTAAAATCCCCGCCAGATAATATACCCATAACGCAAATTGTCTATGCATTAAAAGTCATACCTGAAAGGAATATAACAGCGCTTCCTGTAAAAAGAATCTTATATTCTCATCAACTTCTTGTTGTTGATGATGCTGGAGAGGAGATCATCAATAAATCCAGCATTGATGGAATAGCATTCCTGAGCAATCATACCTATGAATTTCAGCCATGGTGGAAACTGAACACACCTCAGATAAATCTTTCTAATGCTACAATAGTGCAAATTTCATTTGAAGGCACATATGGTTGGAGCATGGCTATGCGTATGCCTTTTATTAATCAGGACATCATATTGGATGATAAATTGGAGATAATCATGATAAGGTATTATGCTTTAAATATGATAAGCTGAAGGTTGTTAAATCATCACTCGTGTAATATCGCAAGTATGGACATTCAATGCAAGGTTGAGGATGCCCCAGACTTGCAGTCTGGTGGTGGAACGACTGGGGCTTTTCTCACAAAAAACCGTCCCATGCATATGATTTCGATTTTTTATTCATTGTCATTTGGAACTCGTTACCTTCGTATTGCCGAAAAGGCGACCCATGAGAAGGGGGTCACCTCGGTAATCGCGTAGAGAGGTGAAGACCTCTGTGTGTGTGGGACCCATAGTATCTGGGTTACCCAACGAACTTGCTATCGAAAGTGGAAAATATACCGTCTTTTGATGCTGTTTTCGAGCTTTTTTTGAGGTTTATAAACCTATATCATTCATAGCGTGGCTTGAAAAATTAAGGAGATATTGGAGTGGTTTTATTCGTGACTTCTG
>JAKRWB010000542.1 GCA_022353185.1 ANME-2 cluster archaeon
AATTTGCCCCATATCCCTAAAAATGCAAGGCTTGTCAGTTGGCTCAACACTGTAAGCGCAATGATGAGCGACATGTCCAATTCCAGTCTCTTTAGCATGTAAACAGTAAAAAAAGGAGCCGCCAGATTGACAGCAAAATTCCAGGAACCCAGAAACCTGACAAGATTTCTAAAATTTTCATCCTTGAACGGCCTCATAATCAACTCAAAAAAATGTACTTTTCCTTCGGTGGGTGGCATACGAGGTTCTGGTATGGTTGTTAATAAGTATACTCCAAGCATACCTGCAAGAAATCCTAAGAAAAAAAGGAGTGAATAGCCGTATAATTCATAATCAGGATATATTTTTTTCCAGTAGTCAAGATAGAATCCAGCAGCAAGGGTAATGGGGATGCCCAATGCTGTGGCTAACCTCATCCGTTTCGAAAAGAACACACCCAATTGGTCCTGTGGCACCAGGTCGCGCATCCATGAGTTCCAGCTGCACAGCGACACTGTACCAAAGATCGTTTTTATTAAAAATACTACAATAAGAAAGATCAATCCTGTTTCAATCGAGAATAAAAACGGTATCAAGGCAATGAACAACCAGGAGATTCTACTTAAAGCAGATGCATACACACTAATGGCCCGTCTAACCCTGTATTTCTCAACCAGATAAACAGAGGGGATCTGGATCAACTGCGCTAATGAAGGAATAGCAGCTAAAAGCCCGATCACCGAGTTGGAAGCTCCCATCTTCAATGCAAAGGCAACAAGAAAAACGCCTCCCGTCAATGTGACCATAACACGGGTGGCCAGGCCATCTTTAATAATACTTCTAAGAGCGCCCTGGATTTCGTCTTCTGTTAAGGTGTCTTTAACTGCGAATCTCATGTTAATAACTCACGACAACGAAATTGTGGCGATATGCATAAAAGATTATGTATTTTATCACAGGGCAATCAAAAAGCCGCTGCCAACCCACAACAGGGGCGTGTGGAGCAGATCGGGACAGGCACACTGGGAGAATGAAGGGGGTGAGGGGGCGGCAGGAGAGCTGATGAAGGGCTGGAATTATCAATTAATATTTAGTTTTGGAATTGAAATTTTAAATTTCATGAAATAAGAACAGGATAAAAATCAGATATAAGAATAAAAAGGCTATCCCCTCTTTTCTCCTCAATTCCCAGTGGCTCCTGATAAAGATTAATAACAAAACGGTCAAGAATATCATGAATGGACCAAAATAGAACAAGATAGATTTCTCAACAGAGAGCGGATAGACCAGTGCAGATAATCCCAGAATTAAGAATATATTCGCAATATTTGAACCTATGATATTTGCCACGGCAATGTCGCCGTACCCGTTTCGTGCTGCAGATATAGATACGCTCAATTCAGGCAGAGAAGTCCCCACTGCCACAAGTGTCAGACCCACCACCATCTTCGGAATATGAAGCAGGTCTGCAAAAAATATGGCTTCAACCACAAGATAATTTGCTCCTAGAATGACAGAACCGGCACTGATAACCAATACCAGTACATCTTTCAAAAATATTGTATCTACAAAAATGGATATCTTTTCTCTTTGGTCAGTTCGTTGTTTTTTTCGTTTATTTACTTGTGCTTTTATTAATTCAAAATGAAAAAAAGTGGTTACAAATTCTTTAAATCCATACCTGTCTTTGTATTTTGGTTTATCCATAAAGAGGAACCTAATATACCCCGCATACGAGATCAAAAAAAGCACAGCCTCCATTCGTGAAAGATTTCCGTCGATGATGAAGATGTAGAATAAGCATGCTGCAAACAGCATGATATACCCGTCACGTTTCAGCATCTCTTCCCTCGTTCTTATTAACGTAAGAACAGTTGCAAGGCCAATGATCAATCCGATATTTGCAATGTTTGAACCCACTATATTGCCTATAACGATGTCGCTTTCATGTTTGACAGATG
>JAKRWB010000543.1 GCA_022353185.1 ANME-2 cluster archaeon
CAACCCATATTTAATTGCAAGCATAAGTGGGAAAACGCCCACAAAAAATCCTACTGTAAACCGCTCAACAAAAGAAAAGGCATATGGAATGAATATCCTTTTTTCTTCCCTGAGCAACATTAGTGAATCTAAAAAAGAGGCAGGTCTGGAATCAAGTTTGCGCTCTTTGAGCATTAATGCTGCGATTAATGCTCCCAGCAATAGTAGTAACGAACCAAAGTAAAGAGGATAAAGGGGATCTATTGAACCGATCTTACCACCAAAAGGTGCACCTATGGCATTACCTAATGCCATTCCCAGGCCAAGTATTCCCATGCCCTTGCCATACTGTGTTTTTTTTACCAGATCGAGCACTGATGTCATAATTAAAGAAAATGCCATTACTGTGAAAGCTCCTTCAATAAAGCGCAGTACCAGTAGGGCTGACATGGTAGGAGCAAGGGTAAGGCTGAACATCAAAAGAGCATTACCCAAAAATCCGGTGAAGATGAATATCTTTCTTTTACCCACCTTATCAGAAATGCTGCCCCATATAAGAGAGAATATTACATATGCGGCCAGATTTATTGAAACAAATAAACTAGTCTCTGCTACGGATTTTACATCAAACCTCTCCATAACAAAATCTTCCATAACAGGATATATCAATGTGACACTGAACATCAGCAGAAACGTCAAAATACCGAGAATATATATCTCCCGGTAGCCTTCTTTATCTATTTCAGGAATAATGTCACCCTCTTTTCTATTCATTGATCATATTTTTAATATTTAGATCATTTGTAATCTAAATCGATGAAAGGTTGAAGAAAATTAATTTAATTTATATAACGGTATCAAATGGGTAATTACTTTTTAAATTTGGGTTATTTGTTTATCCTGGGTTTTATTAGTAGTTTTCCTGAGATAAGGCTGTGGGACAAAAATAAATTGTGCTCCACAGCCTTAAGTTAATATATATATAAGAAAAGACATATTATATCATGGTAGCTTATCGTTATTCGGCCAAAAAATAATTATATTAATCAATACTGTAATAATGTATATTGAAAAAAAACATTTACCCATATGGGGGATAATATCAATGGTAAAGGTCCAACCTTTCATAGAAAAAACAATACAAAACTTAAAAGATTCAATTAAAGGACCTGCCATTATTGCACTTTCCGGAGGAGTGGACAGTTCAGTATGTGCAGTTCTTGCTAACAGGGCTATTGGAGATTTACTAACACCAATTTACATTGACACCGGTCTGATGCGAAAAGGAGAAACAAAGCGTATTCAGGAAATTTTCGGGGACATGAACCTGCAGACCATTTATGCGGGTGATAGGTTTATGAGTGCCTTGAAAGGGCTGACAGACCCTGAAGAAAAACGCAAAGCCATAGGTGAGACTTTTATCAGGGTATTTGAAGAGAGTGCCAAAGAACTCAATGCACGATACCTTATCCAGGGCACCATTTACCCCGACAGAATAGAATCGGAAGGTGGCATTAAATCACACCATAATGTAGGTGGATTGCCCTCGGTAATAGACTTTGATGATATCATTGAACCTATATCTGACCTGTATAAAGATGAAGTCAGGGAGGTAGCACATGCAATCGGACTGCCTGAAGAGATATCAGAACGAATGCCGTTTCCGGGACCGGGCCTGTCAGTAAGGATAATCGGTGAAGTCACACCAGAAAAAGTTGATGCAGTCAGGGAAGCAAATGCTATTGTTGAAGAGGAACTGCTGGAACAGTTCAAACCCTGGCAAACCTTTGCCGCTTTGCTTGGAAAAGGAACTGGAGTCAAAGGCGACCAGCGGATACATGGCTGGATTATTGCAGTGAGGGCAGTAGAGTCCAGGGACGGAATGACTGCCGGACCAATTGAACTTCCATGGGATACACTCAGGAAGATAGAAGGTCGCATAACAGGTGAAATCCCCGGAGTGGCCAGGGTATTGTATGATATCACACCAAAACCTCCCGCAACAATCGAATTCGAATAAAAAAATGAATCTGGTACAATGCTTGTAAAAGACCAAAAAGCACTGGATATTCTGGCTTTGAATGAAAGTGAAGCTTCAGAATTAATTGAACTGGCAGATACCTATAGGAAAAGCTTTGCAAGTAAAGTAAAAGAAAACGAAGTTAATATTTTTATACAGAGTCTTGAAGAGCCTACTGATAAGGATATTACTAAGCTTTTAGGAATGCTAATAAGTATGGGTATTGAACTGGATGAGTCAGAACTCAAGAAAAATATACATACCATTATCCGCCAGCAGAAAAAGCATAAAAAACAACTTGACAAGCTCGAAAAAAGATTCAAGAAATATTCACATCTTGACATGCGAGAAGTCGAAATGCTGAATTCTACCTTTAATCGTGCAAAGGATAAATATCTGAAACTTGCCGACATCTCTGCTGAACTAAAAACCGCAAATGAGAAAATTACAGAGATTGAAAAGCAAAATCCTATTTCCCTTGAACCGGAAATGCGAAAAGAAATCGATGTTTTTCTGAAAAACTTTATCAATCCTACTAAAGACGACGTAAGGGATTTCATCGATTTTCTGGAAGACCGATATGAAATAAGTGATAAAGAGAAACTGGTAAATCAACTAATGCACAGTGGAAAAACGCAGCAGTATGATCAAAATATGATCGATAAAATGGTGTCGTTCGAACGGTCCTTCAATAAAATTGACGATACTGATTTGATGCTACAATATAGGGCAATCAGAAATATCTACGGAATATCAAAAGATAACAAAGAACTACTGAAATGGATGCAAGACAATCACTATGATGTCCTGAAAAAAACTGTGGAAAAACTATTACTAAAGACTTCACAAGGTATCGACAAATCAATTGTTAATGAATCCAGGCTGGCACTTAACATGTTAGAACCATTCCTGAAAACGAATGATAAAACAACACCTGATAAATGGACATGTCCAGGATGTGGGAAAGGGGTTGACTCTGAATGGAAACTCTGTCCCAACTGCGGAGAGAATTTGACTCACGACCATTGTTCTAAGTGCGGCAATAAATTGGAATCGTCATGGAAACTCTGTCCCAATTGTGGTACAGAGATTTAGTAATGCGACCCGCAAAACTTTTCTGTTATACCTTTCATTCCTATCTATACTTAGCAACCCTAAAAACCGAAACTACTAAAATGCCCCACACTAAAAATCCCCTCACTAGAAAAAAGGCACGCCCTGTTGATATGCCCACAGCCGTTTGGACCGGACACGACCTGCTTGATGGTAAACCAGTTGAAACTCTGACCATTATTTTTTGTACCACCGGATGTTACCGGGGGATGGAAAAAGGGTGTACAATGTGTGGATTCGTCAATGACAGTGCAGACTCAACCCCTTCAGATGACAACCTGCTGGCCCAATTAGACCGTGCCACTGGAAAAAGTACTCCACAAACGTCAATGATCAAGATATTCACATCTGGCAGTTTCTTTGATGAGGGTGAAGTAACATCTTCAGCGAGGAGTCGGATACTTGAGACTATAGGTGAAATGGGGTCCATAAAAAAAGTGGTGGCAGAGACACGACCTGAATTTGTAAATGAAAAAATACTTCGCGATACCCTCGATGTGCTTGACAGGTACGAAATATCTTTTGAGATTGCAATGGGGCTTGAAACCAGTAATGATACTATACGAAAAGACTGCATCAATAAAGGGTTCACTTTTGCTGAATTTGTCAGGGCATCGCAAACCGCAGCTGATATGGGAGTAACTACCAAAGCGTACCTGTTATTGAAACCTCCGTTCCTGTCAGAGAGCATGGCAGTAGATGATATGCTCTCATCAATATCCCATACCATACCCTACTCTTCTACCATCTCCCTGAACCTCTGCAATGTCCAGAACGGGACACTTGTTGAAGAACTCCACAACCGCAAAGACTACCGGCCACCCTGGCTCTGGAGCGCTGTATCCATCCTGAAAAAGGGAAAAGAGATGTATCCTCATATTACATTCATGTCTGACCCGGTGGCTGCAGGCTCAAAACGGGGACCGCACAACTGCGGAGAGTGTGATAAGGAAGTAGCCCAGGTTTTGCGGGATTTCTCGTTGAGTCAGGA
>JAKRWB010000544.1 GCA_022353185.1 ANME-2 cluster archaeon
GATCGACATAGTGGCATTTAATGAAAAAAGCAAACAGACCATTTTCTGCGAATGCAAATGGAGCGACAAGGTCAATGCACGCGAAGTTCTTGAGCATCTAAAAGAAAAGGCAAGCCTGGTTCCAATTGAAAGACAAGGGGAGTACTACATTATTTTTGCAAAGGGCTTCAGGAAGAAAATCACAGAGGATAATGTAATATTATATGACCTGAAAGATTTGGAGCAGTTACTTCTTTAAGCCACTTTATGTACAAAAGGACTCGTTGTTCCTTGCTGATGGTTTTTCACGTTTTAGAATCCCCTTTGCAGTTCCATAACCCTCCTGCCATGTGCTGGAGGTTATCAGGGATATGGGGCTTGCAGTGGCTTCATTTGACAGGGCACACGAGCCCGAGAGTGTCAGTACTATGGAATGGGGCACCCGGACTGCTATTGACTCGTACCGGAAGCTCCATAACAGGGTGCCGGATGTGGTGTATGACCTGGGTGCGGTGGGCAAGGAGCCTATGGTCAGGCTGCTGGCGCACAGGGCTGTGGATGCTGCTGGGATAAGTGAGGAGTTGTATATAGACTGCTTCCAGTCTGATTGACTTATGTAGGAGAGAGGTCAGAGTATTCCTTATATGATCGGGGTCACATCCTTGTTCATGGCCCAGGAAGGGCTTACTGGACTGGCCACAGGAAGGTAAGTAGGTACTATCAATTATCAGGCCTCAATGCCGTACCGGGGCGAGGATGGCGAATGGCTTGAGCGCTGGGCGAGTGCTTTTTATGCTCAGAAGGGGATGGGACCCTGATAAGTGGCCTGAGGCGTTCCGGGAGATTGTTGGGGAACTGCTTGAGGGGATTCGGTTCCTTTGAGGGTTGGGGAATTGGAATTGCTATTTGCAGTTACGGTATATTGTAGGAGTATATCGTGACTGCCACTAATTGCATTATTCCCCATTTATCGTTTCAACAATTTCCCTGAAACTTTCAAGTCCGGCTTCCAAATTTTCAATTATCTCATTTGCCAGTATATCCGGGTCAGGCAAGTTATCAAGATCAGCCAGACTTTCATCTTTTACCCAGAAAATATCAAGACTTGTTTTATCCCGCGAGACTATATCTTTGTAAGAGTATTTTCTCCAGCGCCCGTTTGGATTGTCCCCTGACCATGTTTCTTTTCTCTCATGTCTGTTTTCAGGATTGTAACAACTGATAAAATCCTGTAGGTCCTCAAATTTCATTGGATTCTTTTTCAGCGTAAAATGAACATTGGTACGGAAATCATATATCCATATCTCTTTTGTCCATGGGTCTTTGCTTGCCGGTTTATTGTCAAAGAACAACACATTTGCTTTTACACCCTGTTTGTAAAAAACTCCTGTTGGTAGTCTTAATATTGTGTGCAGATCTATTGTTTGAAGCAATTTTTTACGAACAATTTCTCCAGACCCCCCTTCAAACCGTACATTATCAGGCAGAACAACAGCAGCATGCCCATCGGATTTTAGTAGAGTTCGGATGTGTTGTAAAAAGTTCAACTGCTTGTTGGAAGTGGTTGCCCAGAAATCCTGACGGTTATAAGTAAGGTCTTCTTTTTCCTGTTTCCCTTCTTCGTTGGTAATGGTCATACTGCTTTTTTTACCAAAAGGAGGATTGGTCAGCACGTAATCATAACGGTCACCCGGGTCGGATATGAGTGAATCCACAGATGATATGTAAGATTCACCGTCAATCTCTCCGATATTATGAAGGAACATGTTCATGAGGCACATTCTTTTTGTGCTTGCTACAATCTCGTTTCCTGAAAATGTTTTGTCTTTGAGAAACTGCTTTTGTTCTTTATTCAAATTGTAATTTTCAGGATTGCTGATAAAATCATAAGCTGCAAGGAAGAAACCGCCTGTTCCACATGCAGGATCGCAGATCGTTTTTTCAGGTTCAGGGTGGATACACTCAACCATTGCCATGATGAGCACACGGGGAGTAAAATACTGCCCTGCCCCACTTTTCACATCCTCTGCATTTTTTTCCAGCAA
>JAKRWB010000545.1 GCA_022353185.1 ANME-2 cluster archaeon
TCTGGCGCAACTCTGTAACAGAAGGTGAATAAAATCTTTAACCCAAATTTCAGATACACCCACAAGACAGTCAAAAATCTCGTTGACATAGCCTCAGCCAGGGAGACCATTCTTAACGCCTATCTCGTGCCAAAATGGGAAATCTCGCTCAGGAGAGATGCACTGATAAGGGCAGCACATGCATCCACAGCAATAGAAGGAAATCCGCTAACCTTAGAAGAGGTCAGCCAGCTTGCCCAGGGTAGAAAAGTCACAGCAACAAGAAAAGCGCAGCAGGAAGTGATGAATTATCTTAAAGTCTTAGAAAATATAGAAAAGTATCAAGAGCAGGATAAGATAACTGATAAAACTGTTTTGAAATTGCAGAAGGATATAACAAAAGAAACTTTAGAAAATCCTGAACATGAGGGGAAATATAGAGAACTTCAGGTATTTGTTGGTAGCAGGATAACAGGGGAAGTTATTTTTATGCCTCCGCCCCCCGAAGAAGTTTCGGAGTTGATGGGCGAGTTCATAGAATGGCTCAACTCAAGCGCCTCATCCCAGCTCAGCCCTGTCCTTGTCGCAGGCATATCCCATTATGAATTTGTAAGGATCCATCCTTTTGTTGATGGTAATGGCAGGACAGCGAGGGCATTAGCTACGCTTATCCTTTATCTCAGGGAATTTGACATTAAGAAATTTTTTGCACTTGACGACTATTACGATAGCGAGAGAACCGCATACTACCATGCCTTAAAATCAGTTGACCAGAAAACGCTTGATCTTACAGACTGGCTTGAATACTTTACAGATGGCGTTCTTCTATCCATCGCAAAGGTAAAAGAGAAGGCACTGCAACTTTCTCTGGAAAAACATAAAAAAGAGTCAAAAGGACAGATTGCGCTCACAGAAAAGCAAATGAAAATTATGGAAAATATAATTTCTAATGGGCAAATAACAAGCGGCGAAATCCAAAAGATGTTTAAAATATCACGCCAGGCAGCGCATAAGGAAATTATAAAGCTAACCGAAATAAATCTTATTGAGCAAAAAGGTGCTGGTAAGGCAATATATTATGTCATTAAATAGGTTGACGCAAGAGTTGACGCAAAGGTTGACGCAAGATTTGTGGAAGAAACCTGGAAACCGAAGCGGCCCAGATTACCTCGACTCCCCGGAAAAACAATCCCAGGTCAAAACCCCTTGAAAAAGAAATCGACCAGCTCGTCTACAAACTCTATGACCTGACCCCCGAAGAGATAGAGATTGTCGAGGGGTTCAATGAGGGGAGATGAGATGGATTCGGAAAAATCAATAATCAACTCACTTTCACCCTGCTTTACTAACTCTTTTAATATCTGACAACCTTTTGATTATTGAAAAATATCCTGCATTGGTGAAACAACATGGATTCGAGAGATACACTTGTCGTTTTTGAGGGCGCAAAAATAAGGAGAACCTGGCATGAAGAACAATGGTTTTTCTCTGTGGTTGATGTTATACGCGTTTTAACAGATAGCTCTGATGCGAAGGATTACTGGTACAGACTTAAAAAACGTGAATATGAATCAAGCAGTATCGAGTTATCGACATTTTGTCGACAACTGAAATTGCCATCATCGGATGGTAAACAATACAAGACCGATTGCGCCAACACCGAATCCATGTTCAGGATAATCCAGTCCATCCCCTCAAGAAAAGCTGAACCCTTCAAAAGATGGTTCGCCAAAGTCGGATATGAAAGGATACAGGAAATAGAAAATCCCGAACTGGCACAGGACAGGGTCAAGGACTATTACGAGCTTAAAGGATACCCCGCGGATTGGATTGAAAAGAGACTCCGGGGCATAGCAATCAGGCAGGATTTAACAGATGAATGGAAAAACAGGGACATTCAGCA
>JAKRWB010000546.1 GCA_022353185.1 ANME-2 cluster archaeon
CGATTTACCTAATCCACCCTCCGGACCGGGGCAACATGAATCCCGCGAGTGCCTGCCACCGGCCAGTGAAGGCTCGACCGGCCCCGGGGTGGTGGATGCGCTGGTGAGGTTGTTTTATTAAAACATGAACAAACTATAGCCGAATTAGTTCAGTTTTTTTGTTATTATATTCATAAATTAATAAAATTGCGTTGAATCCCGTATCAAGATTTATAGATAATTTGTACATTATGTGCAGAAAAAACAATCTAGGATTTTCAATATACTAAAACCGAGTTGGTTCAAAATTAATCAACTTAGTGAGAAGAAGACGAAAAAATAATTTATATTTTTCGATTAAATCATGAAGTTTAAAAAATCATATTTCTTTTGTAGTGAACGACTGCTAAGTAATGTCGAAGAAGTGAATGAAATATTTTCATGTATAGAGTCAATACAATGGAATCCTGAGTTTGAAATAGATTTCAATGGAAGTAGTTATCAGCATCAGACTGCATACAATAAGGCATTTGATATTGAATTTTCAAAAAACAATTGGGATGCTCAGCCAAAACTTTATGATAATCCAAGATTAATCGGTGACTTCCAGAAGAACGATATTTTTGTTGAGATTCAATTTGGAAATAGTGCTTCGATTTATCGTGATTACTATAAATTTCATTTTGGATTGACGAATAACCTTCTCTCTTTAGCGGTTCTGATTGTGCCAACTAATCCAAAAGAGTTTTTTCCAACTCGACATGCTAGTGTTAGCAATATGGCAGAATACGATCTTGCTTATCGATATTTCAAACTATTGCCGATTCCAGTACCAATACTCTTATTGGGATTGTTGCCAGAAAATTAATATGCACATAATGTGCAGTAAATGAATTATGTACATATAAATTATTAATAATATATGGGTAAAAAATACACCGTTAAAGCCCGCGTACATTATGGTACAGATTCTTTGGACCTAACAATACCTACACAAATTTGTAAGGACAATAAAATTAGAGATGGGGATGTATTTTCAGTTGATGTTTCTTCTGACAATGAAATAATCACTTTAAAATATAAACGGATTTTCGAAAATAAATAGAGAGTAAGTTATTTTAGACACCTACGCAAAACATTTTCGTTATTTCCATAATTTTCTGTACACTCCCTGCCCTTTAAATTCAAGTAATCCCAAATCTCTTAAATATTGAAGCTGCTGTCGTATTTTATCCTTAATATTACGGTTTTCTGGATATTTCTGGCTAAGAACATCTTCAAATGCATAAGCTTCGTTCAAAAGAAAGGTTCTACTTTCAATAGATTCCAGACAATTAAAAACTTCAAGTTTCCAACCCGACAGATTTTCTACAATTGGAGATATCCCAGCATCAAAAACATCATGTTCATCTTCTTCATACTCTAAAGTCTTGAATTTTACCTCTTTCTCTCGAGGTGTATCCTGAATTATTTTTTGTGCATTTGCGATATTTTCAACCAAAATCTCACCAGTTATATTGCCATTGAAAATCTTATAAAAATCCTGCATAACACTTGCAACGTCGTTTTCATCTTTGATTAAAACACCATATTCATAATTTGTATTCAAACCGCCGTTTGTTAAATTGCCTGACGTGATAATTGCTTGTTTTTGATCAAAAATATACACTTTTGAATGAAGAGGCTGATAATTTTTAATGACCCCGTTATTCTCTAAAATTATATTCAGGGCTTCAAAATCGGAAGATTTGCGGTAGAAATTCATCAGCTTGAATGATGTAATATATTCGATAGAAACATCAGCTCCTTTCGCAGAAATCATTTTTTCCACAGGTCTCGATTTTATGAATGGACTTGTGATTCGTAACTTCTCTTCGGTTTGTTCAACCAGATCCAAAAAAATATCTTCCCACGGTGATTTTATTAAGCTAATTTCAGGCATTGAACTCATCTCTGTTTCAAGATGAATGAAGGGAGACATTTTATATAAATACATAATGCTCAACACTGTTTCATTGTAAACTGAATTTTTCCAACATCCAAAACTCAACTGTAACTAACCTGTAATTAAACTGTAACTATTTATATATATTTACAATCAGATCGAAATACTCTGTTGAACGAAATTACCCATCAAAACTACAGGAATTTCATACAAAATAATCCCACAGTAGAGATAGGTGACGTTTCAATAGTAATCAACAAGAAGTTACCAGTTTCAAAACTCGCCCCCGCCGCCTTCAAACCCCAGACCACCACAGTCTGGTCATTCCCGGACCGCGGAGACTGGGCCACCCAC
>JAKRWB010000547.1 GCA_022353185.1 ANME-2 cluster archaeon
CATTTTGGGAGGGAGCGGCCCTGCCTCCGAAGGGAATTAATAAAAACAAAACCGAAAGGTATAATAGTACGTTTCTTCTTCACCATCTTTAATAGATTAGAGAGCTTGTAATTCTAACTTGTTATTATCAGATGACTTGAACAGGATTTTTGCCAGCTCTTGGCGCCTAATCAGAATTCGACTTTGGATTACCCCCTCCAATCTCACTCGCCTGCACTGGATGTTGGTTGGGAAAGTTGGATTCTATTGTTGTGCGTGGAGTGCTGCCTTGGCTGTTAAAATATATTATTATTCAATTTTAAAACCATACAACAATGCAACACCTTACATATACTTCACCCGCCGCCCGGATGCGCCCAGCTCAGCCACATGGCATTGAAGTTATTTTAAAAACTTTAACCAATCAAAACAAAAAAAACAATAAGGCCGTAGTTACTTCCCGGCCTCAAGTTCGTCCATTAACATCTTTTCATACTTATCAGCAGCCTTGCCCTTACCATTTTTAGCAGCCACAGGTTTCCTTTTCGCTGCCTTCCTGACAGGAACACCCCGCTGCCCGGGCTCAGGCACTTTAACACTTGCACTGAACACCTGCTGATGAGCAAATACCAGCAGGGAACCGATACACATCAATGCAGACCCGATCCATACGAAACTGATTAGAGGTATCTCTTTTATTACGAAATTGTAGCCACTGCCTGCACGCCCACCATACTTCACATGATAAGTCGTGAGTAGCTGTTCATCATCCATAACCCTGGTCCACTCAACCCGTTCAGGTGTACCGTCCATGTTCTCATCATATAGCTCGATCCAGTAGCGCACCGCACCAGTGGATACGACCCTGTCCTTTCTGTAAAGGTTAACATAGAACGCATTCTTGGTCTGCCCCTCCACCATCCTGTCATTGGTTGCTTCCTTGTGAATTGGACCACCGGTATCAGCAGGTATTAGCTGGAAACCAAGTGGATTGTCGCTGTAATCCTTATTCGTACCATAATCGTCAAGCAATCCCATACTGACATACTGGGTATCTCCTAATTTGGAGTCAGCATAATTTACCCGATAGGTCACATCAAAGGACTGGCTTACAATAACACCCAAAAGCAGAATAATAGTACCCAGGTGTATCAGGGTGACTCCTACAGGTTTTAGCAGCTTTTTCTTATCCTCGATATTAGATGCATCAATAGTGAATTTATACAATATAGCAACCAGCGAGAATATGAATATCGGCGCATAGCTTAGCAGTGATATGCTGCCAAGCATCTGGGTGAAACCCGAAGCAGACTGGTAGAAAGGGCTGGCATGGTTTATCAAATAGTATTCGGGCCGTCCCTCGGGTATAATAAAGGCAAGAATAATGCTAAACAGCAAAATAACTGCCGCAGCAATGAGATACTTCTGTGCCCCTATCTTCTTAACAATGGACTTATAGGGCAGACATACACCCATAATCAGCATCAACAGCATGGTGAACGGGTATGCCAGCGTATTGAAGAACTCCCGTTCTGTAGGACTAGCGTTAATGTTCATCACAAGTTTTGAATAGATAGGCGCGGTGATGCCAAAGAAAGCAACGAAAGAAAGTATTATGAACACGATAGCTGTCAGGTCAAATATATTAGATTCGGACAGCAAGGGTCCACCTACTCCTTCCTCATCCTTTGCATCCTTTATCCGCATAAATGTCATCACTGCCACTCCGACCAGCAGCAGTACAGTTACCCAAAAGAAAATACTTCCACTGGGCAGTGCACCCACATCGTGGGTGGATGATACCGAACCGCTCCGTGCCACCCAACCCGCATAAATTGAACTGGTGAATGTAAGTGTCGCGAACATGGGTGTCAGGTTCTCATATGCGCCTTTGGTTCTGTATTTATAAGCCATATGCATAAACATGGTTGTTATCAGCCATACAAGGAAAGGCGTGGTCTCGTAAGGGTCCCAAGCCCAGATATTGCCTGTACCAGAAAGTGTACCCCACTGGGCCAGCCCGTAGATCCATGCGCCGCCTACCACCAGTGTAATTGACATTGTGATCCAGGAGATCCGTATCCACTGGCGCTGTACTCTTTCCCACTGTTTGCCCAGACCCGGGGTTATCAGGTATGAAAGGGCTGCAGCAAAGGGTATCAGCGTGGTGGCATAGGCCACGAACTGCAAAGGTGGGTGGATTGTCATTATGGGGTCCTTAAGTATAGGACGCAATCCTGCCCCTTCAGCAAATGCGTAATCAACCGCCAGGTTGTACTGGCTGCCCCACAGGTCGAACCAGGTCTGGAACGGGTACATGCTGGACTTGTACACAATGACATAGATGAATATGGCACCAACAGACAGCATGATTATCTGCATTCTCCTGAAAAATAGTGAATCCAGATCGTACCTCTCACTTATCCACAGGGCCTGTAAGAACACAAGTGCAGCCCATAACACCATTGCGCCATCCTGTACCGCAATGGTAGCGGCCAGCTGGTAGAAAGGACTGAGCAAAGTAGAAGAGTTCCGGGTAACATAAACGAACCTGAAATCAGATGTCAGGAAATAATATATCAGCAACGCCATGGAAAGTGTTGATAGCAATGCCGATATCCTGATGGTCCACCTGGCAGATTTGGTGATATCTTCAACACCCGAATATTCACGATACAGAAGCAGTGCTATGGACAGAAGACTGAACAATAACGTACTGTTCAAGAGTAGGGTTCCGTAATTCGTCATTTAAATTTCACCGATAATTGATTGAATGAATTCGACTAGATTTAATTATCTCTAAATATATAAATCATTTTATGATTATAATCATTATGCTGCAATCCATTTTTGTATAATGGATGTATTTTACACTAAGTTCCAAATAGTAGGATTTTATATTACTTTAAGGTTTTGTGGAAATAACATATAATTCATGTTTATCGAAAGGCTTTAATTTCTATGACCGCAATGAACACTGGGTTAATAATATGAAAGTTTTTAAATGTAAGATATGCCAGGAAGGCTACCTGGGAGATGCAGCGCCTACACATTGTCCATTTTGCGGTGCACACCAGCCCTACCTGATAGAGGCAAAGAATTTCGAAATTCCTGAATACATCTTGACCGATGTTTCGCGCAATAACTTAGAAGAAGCACTTAAACTGGAGGTAGGTAATGCAGAATTCTACTTCTGTGCCGCCAGTCGCTCAGATAATGTGGCAGATGCCACCATGTTCAAGAGACTGGGCAAGATAGAGTCCGAACACGCTTCCACCATTGCCAAGGAACTTAAAATATCCTCACCAGACATTAGCAAGGACAAGGACATGTGCAATAATAAGAACGTGGGCAACCTGGCAGAGTCACACCAGCGGGAGGCAAACGCAATAGAACACTATACCAAGTTTCTGGGCGATGCCACCGAAGAACGGATTAAAGAAATATTCACAGCTATCGTAGAGATAGAAAAAGACCATCTAAGCCTTAGCCAAGGCAGGTTTTAGAGTTGGGAAATATCCCAACTCCTCAACTTTTACTTAACTTGCCTAATTTGTTTAACCGGATTAATTTACTGTTTGTTTCTTTGATATTTTATCCAGCTCAGCGTTACGGCAAATATACCCATCAAGATTCCAAATCCTGGAATTCCTGTTGAAGGTGTTGCCGTTGTGTCTGCCGCATCTCCGGCATCTTCCGACTCTACTACGATATCGATAGTATGTTCAGAGAATTCTGGGATATACATCATTATCTCAGCCCGCTCTCTTGACTCCTGGGATATGTAGCACATAGCCTGTGTGGCATTGAACACCTTATCAGGGTCATCAACAGACTGCATGGGTTTACCATCATAATATATCCTGAGCTTGTCCATCTCCTGCAGCATCAGTGAAGTGTTATCCAGGTTGAAAGCCATCATCTTGCCCTCAGGGTCTGTGCAGTCTATGAGAAGTTGTATCCTTTCAGCTGTCATTGACTGTGTTTGCACCTGCATTCGTTGTGAGTAGTCCACTACACTGATAGAACCACCCATGCCAAGGCAAACCTCTGCACCAGTCCGGTTTTGGGCCATCGCATTGACAAATGCCCTGTGCATTTCACCTGAAGACTGCATATTCACTGGAATAGCCCGCACTATTATGGCACTGTTTCCAGCCGCATTAATGGATACGACATCATCGGCCACGGTAACATCACAAGTCCCGGCACTGCAGACGATATTCATCTCAATATCAGTGGTTTTGATGACTACCATATTGCCTTCTTCAGACATGGTAACACCATCAGCCAGGTCGAAGTTAACAGTATAATCATCCACACTTCGTATGGTCATCACCGCGGACGGGTTGTCATGCACCTGTATAGTCGTCGTGCCATCGCCATTAGTTACCTGTGTAACCGCACCTTGTACCTCAGTAGCGCCAAAGTCAAACCCATCGACTTCGATGGAGTCAAATATCTCAACACCATCAATACCGTAACTTGTGATAGCTCCGGTACCATTGTCCACCCCGAAGGTGATATACTGGCCGTACATCACTGCGCCACTGTGCATAAATTCCATGCCCTGCATGCCTACATCCTGACGCATTTCACTGCCCTGCATCATCATTTCAGAGGCATTCCAGCCGCCTTCTGTGCGTGGACTCATTCCATCATCGGATGGACCGCCCATTGCCGAAAGGGCCGGGCCGCTCAAAAAAATTAATAGGAATATAATTCCTACTGTTCCAATAACATATCTAAGATTCATATTTATCCTCCCTCATTTAATTTGTTAAGTAATTTCGTTGTTAAATGGTCTGTTTAGTATATATCATTTTATCATTTTATCTGATTTTTTGTCGATTTATCCGTTAGACTTATAGGTAACAAGTGATATTGAGATAGTCGCAGCCCGGTAGTGTAGTGGTCAATCATTGGGGGCCCTGGATCCCCGGACCTCGGTTCGAATCCGTGCCGGGCTACTATCAATTTTCGGTGCGTTTCTATGGCAGTGATACCAGTGAATCAAGAACAGGATATGGTTTCCATTGTCATACCTGCCTATAATGAAGAAAAGCGCATCCTTGACACCCTGAATGAATTAAACGATTGTTTTTCTAATATCCCACATGAAATACTGGTGGTCATGGATGGTTGCACAGATAGCACCGCCGATATTGTAGAAGAATTTGCAGGCACGCATCCCACAATCAGGTCAGTGCCCCATCCTGTTAAACTGGGCAAAGGGGGCGGGATTATCCTGGGCATCAACCAGGCGCTTGGAAATGTAATAGCGATTGTGGATGCAGACGGAGCAGTGCCACCCCATGATGTGGCTAGGATGGTAGATATGGTAGCAGACGGCACTGACTGTGTCATTTCATCCAGGTACCTGCCCGAGTCAGTGATACATACGGCCCAGCCCTGGCATAGGATACTTGCCAGTCGGGGTTTCAATACCCTGGTTAAACTGCTGTTCAGCCTGCCTTTCAAGGATACCCAGTGTGGCTGCAAGGTGATTCGGGCAGATGCTGCCCGAAAAGTGGTTGACGAGATACAGACTTTTGATTATGCCTTTGACGTGGAACTACTCTGGCGGCTGGGACAGCATGAGTATAATATCGCAGAGGTGCCAGTGGAGTGGCGACACAGGGAAGGGTCAAAACTGGACTTGAAAAAGGTCATCCCCCAGATGTTCTCGGCAGTAATTAAACTGAGATTGAAAAGAGATGGAAAAAACTATTCTTCGTGATATTGAAACAAATAGAAGATGCAGGTTTTGCCAAAGGGAATCAGTCAGCTGATGCCACGCATGTGATAGCAAACATTGCCATCCCCGGAACCATTGGCTTGATAAGACAGGGAATAAAAGCGCTAATGAAAGAAATTGAAATTGTAGATCCTAAGCTTTTCGAAGAACTGGGAGGCAAAAAGAC
The DNA here is from genome assembly GCA_022353185.1 of ANME-2 cluster archaeon. Lineage (GTDB taxonomy): Archaea > Halobacteriota > Methanosarcinia > Methanosarcinales > Methanocomedenaceae > Methanocomedens_B. The sequence goes on from JAKRWB010000547.1 coordinate 5,904, forward strand.
CGCTGACAAAAAAGAGAAGCTGCACACACTGAAACCAGAGGAGAAAAAAACGAAACTGGTTGATGTAGTTGAAGAAGCAAGAGCAATAAGAGACAAAGCAGA
>JAKRWB010000044.1 GCA_022353185.1 ANME-2 cluster archaeon
AATTGGAAGTTGAAGAACTGATTACTGTAGCCGAGATGTTTAATTCAACAATATTGGATTTTATTGAAAAGCTGAACTCTGATAAAATAGCAGAGTTCAGGAAGAAAATGGAATTATTATCTAGATAGGTGTAATAATACCCCGCTTTACTTAAAAATTCCCTCCCTGGCGACACTCCACCGCCAACAACTGAATTTAACTACCAATCACCAGCAACGCCCAAAACATAATACTAATCTGCTTTTTATTGCAATATCTGCGTTCATCCGCATTTATCTGTGGTTCCAACTTATCACAAATCCACACGGCTGGCTGCCACCATGCCGCCAGTGCGGGCTGCGGTGGCAGGGTCAGTTGAATAGTTACACCCACACCAGGTCAGCAGCAGCATGTCCAGGCAGAGGTTTGAGTGTTTCGGGATTGGGGGGGCAGGGATTAGGAACACATTAATGGATTCTTTCAATCTCATTTATTTTATCAAAATCACTGTCAAAGGAGAGTATCTTTTTTATTTTATGTTTTTTCATTACTTCAACAGATGTAGCATCAGCCAGTGATAACGAACCATCATACTTAAGAAAGGTGTCAATTGCTTTTGAAAGTATTTCTTCATCTGTAAAGTATATTTTGCAGTTGTCTATGAAGTATTCATAAAGGATCTTGCCTGCTTTTCCTCCTTCCAGAGACCCCACAAGTGTTACACTTTCGCTGATAATGAAGTCTGATATTATCATAGACTCATTTGTCTTGTCAACAAGTTGCAATGCATCTTTGTGCCATCTGTCTTTCTCTCTGGCAATGGCAATAAAGTATGATGAATCTACAAAGATCATTTTAAGCCCTTCTGGACTAATTTCTTAGATTCTACTGCGTCTCCTTCTGTTTTTATCAAACCTGTTATATCCTGTAAAGTCCTTTTCTTTCGTGGTTGCACAAGTATCCCGTCTTCAGTATCTGTCCAGTCCAGAATGTCTCCGGCATTTATTTTATAAATTTTTCTTATCTTAGAAGGAATAACTGTTTGGAATCCTTTTGAAATTTTTGTTTCACTTAGCATTTGCAATCACATTTGTAACTTCATTTCCAAAGTATTTAATTATTTGCTTAGTAAATTTTATCTCCTGTGAATTTGCATTGAAGATGCCGGGTGAGGGGGAAATCATTTTAATATTAACCGCAGATGGACGCAGATAAATGTTATTTCGGAATTTAAATATAATTTCTTGGACATAAATGCAATAGAGTCTGTTTTTTGTTGTAATATCTGCGTTCATCCGCATTTATCTGTGGTTCCAACTTATCACAAATCCACACGGCTGGCTGCCACCATGCCGCCCGTGCGGGCTGCGGTGGCAGGGTCAGTTGAATAGTTACACCCACACCAGGCGCATATCAACCACCCACCCAAGCATCCATCCCCATTTCGCACCCAAAGCCCGCAGGAAGAATCGAAAAGCGCCTGACAGCCCCCACACCACAAGGGCGGGCGGAGCAGATCGAGACAGGCACCCAGGCAGGGTGAAGGCGAGAAGGGGCGGCAGGAGTGCTGAAGATGGGATGGGGGCAGGTTTTCATTCTTTTTTAAACGCAGATTTACGCTGATTAGATGTTGTGCATATTACACAAATTATATATTTCAACAGCCATGACCGTCACCGGCTGCGCCCAACAACACCCGAGGCCACCGCCCGCATACAGAGCACCCCGGTGCAGGGGATGAAGCGGGAATCAATCCAACTCTGCAACCGTAGCCACCTGCCTATATTTCACATCATCAAACTCTTTGAAATGGGCATAACCACACTTTATTTTTCTCTTTTCACTGCTTTTCAGTTCCTGCCCTGCTGACTTTGTTTCGGCAACGAAGTAAACGGTCTTTTCATTCATTTTAATCAATGCCCAGTCTGGATTGTAATTACCGATTGGTGTTTTTATCTTAAACCAAAAAGGCAGCTTAAAATAGAACTCTATATCATCCCTGCTTTCGCATTCTCTGGCAAAATCATATTCAACATTTGAATCGAGTGGAACAAGGTTACTGTAAATTGTCTTATCTTGTTTGGATATATTAAATGTCAGATCATTAACGTGAATCTCATAATCCTCAAACAGACGCATTTCATACTCCTTCGCACCTATCTTCTCATACTTGATCCCGTCAATCATTAATTCATTAAGAATATCTCTTATCGCTGTGATAGCGTTGTCCAGAAAAAGTTGAGGATTAGTCAGAACATCACCAAGTCTGCCTGAATTTTTAAGTATTTCCAGAATAGTTGAACGGGTTAGCTCTGTTCGTTCCTGGATGTAGAACAGCACATCGGGTATCTTGAATGCTCCATCAAATGAAGTCGTATATGAAGCCTTGGTTTCAGTCGTAATACCGAATTCGTCAAACTGTAATTCGGTCTTAGTCGTCGTAATTAAGGCCTCTTTTATTGTCGGCATCTGTTCAACAGCTTTTGCCGCTTTTCCTATTAATTCACTGGTGTTGTATTCTACCTTGTAGGATGTATGATACTTGATTCTGTCCCAGATGTCCTTAAATTTTTCATCCAGCTCAAAACCTTTGCGGTATTTTACTGTGGTTCTAGCGCGTTTATTCTTGATACGCCCCTCAAAGGATACTCCGCAATCCTCTTCAATTTCACTCTGTAATTGTTTGGCAAAGTCATCATATGATTCATTTGCAATCACTGTCAAACGATTAATTGTGGTATCCTGTATCCGGTTACCGGACATATCCACAGGAAGTCTTAATCCCCGCCCTATTTCCTGCCTTTTTTTCAATTCGGAATGTGTTTCGTTTAGGGTACATATTTGAAAGACATTTGGATTATCCCAGCCCTCTCGTAAGGCAGAATGGCTGAAAATAAAACGCAAAGGCTCGTTAACATCCAGAAGTTTCTCTTTGTTTTTCATTATCAACTTGAATGTGTCATCATCCGCTTTAGATTCACCTTTTGTGTCCTTCCATTTACCTTTCGGATCCTGAGAAAAATAACCATTATGCACTTCATCCATCTCAAAGGGAAGTAATCCCTTGTAAGCTGCCTTGCCAGAGATTTCATGGTAAGCTTCTTCAAACCACTCTGCAAACTTGCCTTTGAGTGGGATGCCATCTAAATCGTAAGATCGGTAATTTGCGACCCGGTCGATAAAAAACAGAGAGAGAACTTTAATCTCCTTATCTTTTAGTTTTCGCTCTTTTAAGAAATGCTCTTCAACTGTCCTTCTGATCTGTACTTTCATCACTTCATCGGTAAGACCACCGAAAGTATCACCAGTGAATAGAATTTCACCGTTTGAAAGTTCGACATAACCACCAGAAATATCAATTGCATTGATAATATAGCCGTTTTTGTAAATATCCCTTTTATTGGAAAGATTGAAAAAATCATCCCCGTTTTTTACCGTGACAGTTTTTCGCTTTACACCGTCCTTCGTATTCACATCGATCTTGATTTTTGCAGCGACACTATTTTTGCCAGGATTATATACTTTTTCCAGACTTACAAAGGCTTCATTGAAATCATTTTCCGTAACAATGGAATCCACTTCTATCTGTTTTACCAGACCAAGATCATAAGCCTTTACCGGGTCAAGGCTGTAAACCATGTTGTATCGGTTGATGTGGGTAGCTGAATATCGCAAAGTGCACAATGGATTAAGGTTTTCAATGGCTTTTTTCCTGAGTTCTGTTTCCATGTTCTGCGGTTCATCCACGATCACAATGGGATTGGTGGCTTGAATGAACTCCACAGGTCTTTTACCTGTCAATTTGTCATTGGGCTTGTTGATGATGTTTTCGTCCTTGGCGAATGAATCGATATTAATGACTAAAATCTGGATGTGGTTGTTAATGGCAAAGTTTCTCAGGTTTGAAACCCTCTTTGAATCATAAACCCCAAAATTTACCGGAGTTTTGTCATAAAGGTTCTGAAAATGGTCAAAAGTAATCTCAAGATTTTTTAACGCACCTTCACGGATGGCAATCGATGGGACAACGATAACGAATTTCTTGAAACCATATTTTTTGTTCAATTCATAGATCGTCCTGAGATACACATAGGTTTTACCAGTGCCAGTTTCCATTTCAATGGAAAAATGCATTCCATCCAGTTCGGCAGAGGTGGGAATTTCATTTTCCTTTTGAATATTCTGCACGTTCGTTAATACCTGCTCAAGACTTATGGTTAACTGGTTACCAACGCCGCCAATAGGTGTTATGGTGCTCCTATTATCGATAGTGAAGCTAAAGTCGCCGTGGTTCAGTGGCTGACCTTCAAACACTCCCACAATAGCATTAATGGCATCATGCTGGAATTGCTGGTTCGGGTCAAAATGGAGTTTCATCTACTTTTTTTCCTGTCTTTTAATTATGGCAACAAATATTTCACCTTCGGTGTCGTTTATAAAATCAATATCTGGGTAGTGCTTTAATGCTCTTCTTATTCCAGTTCCTATCCCCCTGTACGGCAATTCTTTTGTGGCAAACGAGGTGATAATATCGTTTCTGATATTGGAGTTCCCGCTTTTAATATTTTCAATGGTCAGGTTGTTGGGTATTCTTCCCGGGCTAATGATTTCGACCCTATCGTCAAAAACAAACAATCTTATTGGCGCATTGATGAAATAATTCCTGTGTATTAGTGCATTCACAATCAATTCTTCCAAGACTATTGGCGGTATTTCCAGATCGCCCAATGTATTGATGCCTTTGTCTTGCTGCGTGTATTTTAAATTCCTCTTTAGGAAATCCATTGCACCCTCAAATTGCAATTTCAATTTTCCTTTTATATCCACATTATCCCGGTATTTGTCTCCCGCAGGGTCATTTCCAACAAAACATACTGCCTTTATGATAAATGCAGATTTGTACTTTTCCGGTTCTTTACTAAACAATAGCAACCCGGCAAGATTTAAATTGCTGTCTTTTGCCAGATTAAGATTATTCAGCAATTGCATCAAAGGAACGTCAGTTTTTTCGACATCTTCCTCATACTGATTCTTGTAGAATGTTTTGAAATATTTTAAATCAATATTATTTTCTGTTGTTCCTGTAACGGGAACTTCATCTGCATGAACAAGGTCGGAACTTTGGAAAAACCTTCTTAATTCCTCTTTGGAAGTAACCCGTCTTTTGTCTGAACCACTTTTTACCCATACTACGCCATTATTATCCATATACGGTTTATCGGTTCCTTCTGTAATATGGACTATCATTAAAAGGTTATCACCGACTTTTATATTCTCAGTAATGGGATTGATAGGATTCTTCACATTGTTTGTTGAGGTATTACTAACCAGTTCGTTAAGACGTTTAATGTCATCGATTGATAACCCAACAGGCTTTCCATTATCATCTGCGCCGATGATAATCATGCCACCTTTGGTGTTAGCACAGGCAACCATTTCTCCGGCAAGAGATACAGCATTGGTAATATTTTCCTTAAATTGATGCCGGCTGTCTTCGCCTCTTTCCAATATCTCTATTAATTCTAATGCTTCCATAGTTCATAAATTCCTTTGCGTTTATTGAATGCTTCTTCGCCACCTTCCATAATGTCCACTATATCATTTCTGATGCCGATTTCATCAATACTGCCTTGATTCGTTTGTATTTTTTCCGACACATAACGGCAACTAATTATCTGTTCGCAATCTCCTAAAACCGGAATATTCGGATTGTGAGTGGCAAAGATAAACTGGGTATCGTTTTTCAGGTTTTTCAACGCTTTTATTACATCGTCATAAATAGTCTGGTTGTCCAAATCATCTTCAGGTTGGTCAATAATAATAAGGTGACTATCCTTTAGCGTTAAGAGGAATATTATCAATGCCGAAGCTCTCTGGCCTAATGAGTGTTCGTTAAGCGGTCTGTCCCTGTAAATGATTTCAAATTGGTCGGGCACTCTGAAGGTTAAAAACGCCGCAAGGTTTGAATTAAAATATTCCTGAAAAGATAATAGTTGACTGCCACCGGAAAGCCCATCTTTCAGCTTACATTCCTTTTTTTCAAGATCGTTGTTCACTTCAATTAAATCATTGTATTCATCTACGATTGTTTTTATATTGTTGTCTCTTAGCCCACTACCTTTTAGGTTGTTTTTCAAGTATGATTTGAAAACACTCTTGTTCCCTTTAAAAACCACATTGATTTTTATAGATTCCTGCTCTTTGTTTATCCTGTCTATTTCATATTTAATTATTTCGAACTCCCTGTGCCAGAGTTGTTGGAGTTCGGTTAACGCTATTTTCAATCGGGTTTTATAGGTTGCTTTTTTCTCAGCCAATTTTTCAATTTCTTTCAGTTTTGCATTGGTGAGGTCAAGGTCTTTAGTGAATTTTACATAGTCGTCCGGCTGAATATTCGGCAGTTTTATTTTGCGTTTTATTTCAGCAAATTTTTCCTTCAGTTCCTCATATCTCTTCCGGAATTCGTCTTCTATGCGCTGGAAGGTGTTATGTTCCGCAATCAGCCCTTTGCTAATGTCTTCTATTTGACCAAACAGGTTTTGGAAGGATTCGAAGGATTCGTAGAGCTTTTTGAATAATTGTCGATTCTCTTTGGATTCGTATTTGGTAAACGTTTCAAAACTTTCTTTGTATTCTTCTATAAGTTCATCAACGCTTGCCAAAACATTTCCCTCAAACTCTCTCATCCGTTTAATATGGTTATCATCCTTATTGAAACCGATTTGCTCTTCTAGTTTTTTATCAATTCCATAATTTTTGAATTTCTGCAAGTTGTTCTCTAATTCAGCTTTCTTTGCATCTATATCCGGCTTCATGTCTAAGTTTTTATCAATCGTCTTTATTTCAGAGAGTATGGAATAAATCTCCTGACTTTTGTTATCAATCAATCTTTTTTGTTCTGTAATTCGTTCGCCTATCAGGTTGTTCATGAAGTATTCAGTTGACAGGGAACTACCGATTTTGGAAAGGTCTTTCTGTCCGAAATAAACTGGCTTAGCTACGATTGCACTGGCTTTTAAACCGTACTGCATTTCTTCCCCTTTATATATTGTAGTGCTTTCTCCCAATATTTTTTCTGCACGGTATTCATTCCCCTGGTCGTCTACAAGTTCCATCACCACCTTGCCGCCACTTCCAATAGTGCTGTTAACCAGTTTTGTTTTGTATTCCCAATCAAGATTATTCTCTTCTGTAATATTTACATCTAAAAAATATCTAATTGATTCGAGAATGGAAGATTTACCGCTGCCCCTAATTCCAATAAGGTTATTCATGGAATGATTCAGGTGAATAGTTGTTCCATCTAATTTACCTCCATTAAATGTAACAGACTTGATGTAACCGTTTTTAGTTTCAGGTGGGTCAGATGCAATCCTGTAATCTTTGTCGAGAAATGCAAATTTCAATGCGTAAAAGTTGAAAGCGCCGAGTTTAAAATATGTCTTATGTGTTCCAGTACCTATCCCTTCAATTCCTTTATGCGCGTCATCGCTACCCTCAACAAATGCGGGTATGTTTTTCCCCAGTATTTCATCCAGTTTATTCCTGTTGTCATAGCTTCTTGACTTCTGAAGGCCAAGCACCTTTCGCTGAAACGCATCGCTTCCAATAAATTCCGTAAGGTTACGGCCTTGCAATTCTTTGAAGATTCCGTTGCTATCATCCACGTGTGCCATAATAATTAAATAATCCTTTTTGTAGAAATCAAGGTGTTCAACTGTTTCTCTCAGCCCGAATTTTGAGTTAGGATATGGCGGTGAATCATAATTGGGAATCCCTGCAAAAGCCGTTGTAATGAAATCTGCTATGTAATTTCGGTTTTCAGTGTTGTCTGTCCAGTCATAATTGAACACAATTAGCAAGTGAATCCCCTTAGCACCATCTTTGCAGGAAAACTCTATGCCGGGCAGCAGGAAAATTTCTTCCTTGTTAGCGGCCTTCTGCAACGCTTTGAATTCAGTCCGGTCAAATTTGTTGTGGTTGGTGATTATCCCAACCCGAATATTTTGCGCTTTTAATTGGGTAGTGTATCTGACCACAAATTCATTGGGATTGTCAGTGTATTTGAATTCGCTGTCTGCTTTTGTATGGAGGTGAAAATCTGCTTTTAGCCAAAGAGAACCATTGTTAAAAATGCGATTTGTATGTTCCATTTTCACACCGTCTTAAACTCTATACCCACATCCTTCATCTGTAATGCGGTATTAGTTTTTAACTGGTCATTGTTCTTGAAAAGTCGGTCAAGGGTGATGAACTTTTTAGGTTTTTCTGAAATGACAGCTTTGATAATGCTCTCATCAATCTTTTTCAAGATCAGTGCTATTTCGTTTTCATTTACGAGATAATAGCCATCCTTTTCCTCAATCCTTGCAGTCAGCGGAACACCGGATTTCAAGAGTAATTCATAGAGGATGTTTTCGATTTTCGCATTTTCGTCTACAGGATCGGTATGCAGTGTGAGTTGTGTATAAAGTTCCTCTTCGGTTTTCACATCTGAGCGCCATATTTTGAAGTTGGATTGCTGGAGTTTAAAGACCTTGAAGCCTAAATCCTGCTTACCTGCATTGCCATCAACGTCCAGCTTGGTTTG
>JAKRWB010000548.1 GCA_022353185.1 ANME-2 cluster archaeon
GGGAGTCGAACCGACCGCTCTCACTCATGGTAATCTCGGAAAATATCTGCGAAACAGCATCCAGAGTCTCTTGCATGACTGGTTCAGGAACTGGGTGAGTATCTATTACCTGCTGAAGATTTTGTAAGGAGTCGTCATATTCTTTCTGATTACGGGCTAATGATTCACGCTGCCTTTGTATCTCCCGTACGTATTTTCCCTTAAGCCGGGGCTCTGAAGTATATCTTAGTTCATCTTCATATTCTTTGAGCAACTTCAGGTCCTGATGAATATTATCAGCGAGCTGCTGTATGCGGATTTCATCAAACATTTACTAATCCCCTTTGTTTGTTAAAGTACACTTAATGTGCAGATTATAATTTTAGTAAAAAGTAATTTACTTTGTATCTTACTTAACCTTTTTTCTTTAAGGAGACCTTACAATTCGTGTTGGTGAATATAAGAAAACCGCAGATGAACGCAGATTTTCAGGCAGCGTATCCGCGTTTATCTGCGTTCATCCGCGGTTAGTTTGATAGTATCAACATGTAATGTAACGGTCTCTCTTTAAGTAGATATTCTGATTATTGTAATCCTTCTAAAAGCACTTTGAAAAATAGATTGGTCCCAAAAAACTTAGGTGATAAAAGATAAAGAGTTTTGTAATTTCCAGTCCGATAAACTTAAATGTGTTGAATTATAAGTATATACTTGTAATGAAATTCATCAACAGAACTCGCGAATTGGAGTTCCTGCAGAGAAAATACCACTCAGAAGAAGCCGAACTCATTATTATATACGGGCGGCGGAGAATTGGGAAAACCGAACTTTTAAATGAATTCGCCAAAGATAAACGTGTTCTTTTTTTCCTTGGCAGGGCAGAATCAAAAGAGGATACCCTGCGCAGGTTAAATTTAATGGTAATGGAATTCTTCAACGACATCTCACTGGCACGCTCACCGATGTCAAACTGGGATGACTTTTATCTTTACATAGCCGAGAACAGCAAGAATAGAGTAGTTCTGGTCTTTGACGAATTCCCATTCATAGTAGATAAATTCCCTGAAATCCTTTCAGTACTCCAGGATAATTGGGATTCCCGGTTGATAAACACCAGATTAATGCTCGTACTATGCGGCTCTTCCATCAGCATGATGGAAAAATATACACTGGATTACAAAAGTCCAATTTATGGAAGACGGACCGGACAGTGGATGGTAGACCGCCTTGATGTAGTTCATCTGAAAGAATTATTCACAAAATATACCTTTGAAGACCTCTTAACCGTTTATTCTGTCATAGATACCATACCAGGATATGTCGTCAAGTTTGACGGTGACCTGCCAGTCTGGAAGAATATTGAAACAAAGATTCTCGCAAAAGGCGAGTTCCTGTATGAAGAAGTTGAGATACTGTTGCGGGAAGAATTCAGGGACCCTTCCAATTATATGTCTATACTGTCCGCAGTTGCAGGCGGGCTGACACGTTTTAATGAGATATACAACAAGACAGGGCTTGATAAAAGTCTTTTGTCAAAATACCTGTCCGTCCTTGAAAAAACAGGTATAATTGAAAAAAATCAACCCCCTACGTTGAATTTCAAGCGAAAATTAAAAGCAATTGGTGCCAGGTATTCTATCAAGGATAATTTCTTTGATTTTTGGTTCAGGTTTGTTTATACCAACCTGACAGAACTGGAAAGGGGAAATTCAGGTTCAGTTGTTAACACGATTCAAAGAGAATTTCCAATGTATCTCGGGAATAAATTTGAGCGTATTGTAATGGAACTCATTCCACATTTTGGCATTTTCAAGTATTCAAGGATTGGAAAATGGTGGTACAAAGATATTGAGATCGATATTGTGGCAATAAATGAAAACACAAATGAAATCCTCTTTTGTGAATGTAAATGGCAAAACAGGAAAACAGATATCAACATTTTAAATGAATTAATGGAAAAAGCAAAACATGTAGACTGGAATAATGACGTTAGAAAAGAATATTATATGGTCGCTTCTAAATCAGAATTTACCGAAAAGGCAAAGATATTCGCAAAGCAAAACGATATTATTCTTCTGTCATTACAGGATATTGAAGCAAGAATATAAGTGAAAAACCCCTATATTTTTATACTGGTCATTCAAATTTGTTTTTACACATGTTTAACACACTTAACACACGCCTCCTGTTAATATTCATCGTTATAATGCTAATTCCATCAACGGTCAGTGCCACTACCATCCACGGTATCGTATATGAGTGGTCCACTTTCGAGCCCCTGGACAATGCCCTGGTGGAAGTGAACTCCACTCCCGCCCAGTTCAGGGTGGCCACATCAGGCGTGTATTCCTTTAACCTGCCGCCCGGGGATTACCTTATCAAGACCAGTTATTACACGAACGATACCCTGGAGTACTATGCAGAGGATAACATCACGGTGACAGACCTTGAAGGGGACTATGTGTTCGATATCCTGCTGTTCCCACTGCAAAACGATTGTAAAGACTTTCCTGATGAGGATATCGGTAATATCACCTATGATGTTGAGGACAATACCTTGCCCTCATTTGACTGGACATATACGGCTGTTGCACTGTTGGTCATGTGTCTTGCGGCTGTGGCGGCATATTACCATTACCGGGGCAGGACAGGGAAAAAAGACGATACTGAGGCCGAGCTTAAAGCTGAACCTGAACCTGAACCTGAGCCCGAACTGGCGGTTGAACAGCCCCCAAGCCCTTTGCCAGTGACACCCGGGCCAAAATCCCTGCCTGATGACCTGAGTGAATTATTGGATATCATCCAGCAGGCAGGGGGCAGGCTCACCCAGAAGGAGCTGAGAAGTAAAATGAAATGTTCTGAAGCAAAAGTGAGCCTGATGGTCACTGACCTTGAGGACAGGGGACTGGTGCGTAAAGTGAAGCAGGGACGGGGGAATATTATACTGCTTAACGATAGGGAATGACCCAATGGCAGATTGATAGATTATTACTAATAAATTCCAATATAACAACCATGGACTGGATATCCCACATCATCTTCGGCCTTACAGTAACCAGACTGGCCTACATTAAACGCCCGCAAGAGTGGGAAAAATACCGCACAATCATCATACTGATAGCAATGGCAGCCAGCCTGTTCCCTGACATTGACATCCTGACCACCCACCGCAGCGAGATACACTCTCCGCTTGTGCTGGCGGCACTGGCAGGCGTCATTGGTCTGGTGTATCCCTTATCCTTCAGGCCGCTGCTGGCAGGTTTCTTAAGCCACAGCATGCTTGATATCTTCCTGTTCGACAATTCCAGGGGAACCATCAGGCAGATCATAGACATTGCAATCACCAATGACACAGCAGCCAGTGAGGTTAATGAAACGGTGGTTACCGGTGTGGCTGCCAATGGTATCATGCTGTTGTATCCCCTAAGCCGCGAGATGTATTACATCCTGCTTACAGAAACGACCTATGCAATAGTGGCAATGCTGGTACTGTGTATTGCTGCCATCACTTTGTATCTCACCCGCAAAAATACTGACAAGTATCGATAACTATTATTGTGCCTCATTGCATTAAGACAACTCAATGTCCAGAGTTGCAGTAGGCGGAACATTCAATCCCTTACATGATGGTCACAAAGCCCTGCTTACCAGAGCATACCAGTTAAGCAATGGCGGTGAACTCATAATCGGCATAACCTCAAACGAGATGGC
>JAKRWB010000549.1 GCA_022353185.1 ANME-2 cluster archaeon
GTGACTTCGAACCCATGTTCTCCAGTATCACACCAAAATTCACACTTTCTAATGCATAAATAACTTTCAATGACGTCATACCCCCTCGATTTTCGCCTTAAAAATACTTTCTCTAAATTTTTATATGTAGAACAGACTTTTTATAACAAGCCTTATATAGCATGCGTTTAATATAAATTAAGCAGAACAGACCATGTACCTACAACAACACCCCCGAAAAAAGAAAGATGATATCTACAATTACTACTCAATTGCAGAATCATATCGAGAAGATGGCAAAAGCAAAAAAAGAATAATCTCCTATCTCGGAGCACTCACTCCAGAAAAAGCACAACAAATACGTAACATACTGAAAATAAATATATCCGCAGACACAATAGTCACAACCATTGATGACCTGATTTTCGAAGATCATTGGCACTACCTTGGCATAGCTTTTTTGAATCATTTATGGGACAATGAATGGGGCCTCTCAGAACTCTTTCCATTGCCAGAAGAAACAAGTAAAAACCGAAAAAAAGACATATCAACAGGTGACATTGCAAAGATTCTCACATTCTATCGCTGTTTGGATCCCGGGAGTTATCTCAATGCCGTTGACTGGTTCAAAACAACCGCCTGCGATCGAATTATTGGAATCGATGGAATGCATTTCAACGAATCACGAATATACCGTGAACTCACATTAATTGAACAGCAAAAAGAAAAAATCGAGCAATGGCTTTACGAGACACTCAAAGAACGAGATGATGCGAGCATGCGGATGGTCTTCTATGATCTTTCCGATTCCCATTTTGAGGGCACAAAATGTGAGCTTGCAAGTCCAGGTAGAACCAAATCACATGGATTCAAAAATAAAAGGGTTATTCTTTCACTCCTTGTCAACTCAAAAGGTGAACCTTTTTCATGGGATATTCTTGAAGATTACACTGCCGATGTCAAAACGCTTACGGGAAACGCTGATAAGTGGGCACAAAAGTTTGGATTTGAAAAAATCACCCTGGTATTTGATCGTGGAATGGTCTCAGACGATAACCTGGCACATCTGGAAAACAAGAAAAAATACCTGTACATCACTGCTCTGGATAAAAATCAGTTATCTGGAATCGAAGGAATTAATTCGGAGAGATTTAGGAATTTTTCAGAAGAAACCACAGAAAAAAAGATTCTTTCGATTGGTTTAACCAAATACGATGATAACACATACTACGAAGATCTAAGGGTAGATAGCAGTAACAGACGGCACATACTGGTGTTTAACCCAGACCTGCTTAAAATAAATCGTAAAGCCAGAGAAATGTTCCTGAAAAAAGCGATAGAAGAACTGAAACAAGAAAAACAATCTCTTTTGGTGGCTAAAAAGAGTAGACAGGTAAAACCGACTGAAAAAAAGATTGACGCTATTTTGAATAAGTTTAAGGTGAATCAGTTTTTATCTTATCGCCTTGAGCCTGTTGTTTTGACTGGAAATGGGGGTTCTGAGGTTAATACATTTGATGTTGTTTACGAGAAAAAATCAGACGCGATTAAAAAGGCAATGCTGACCGATGGTGTTTGGATGTTGGTTACGAACATTTGTGAAACTACTGAACCGGAGGAGTATAGACTCGATCCGATGGAAATTATCAAGGCATATAGGGATAAAAATAGGGTGGAGGAGGGATTCCGCGAAGTGAAATCTTTCCTGAAGTTCCAGCCGACGTTTGTTTATACTGATGAACATGTCCGCGCACATTATACAATTTGCATTCTGAGTTATTTACTGGATGTAACTATCACTAACAAGCTCAGGGAAAATAGGATTGAGGGTGTGAGTAGTGTGAATAAAGTTTATCGTATACTGGAGAGATGTGAAATTGGAAAATTGGGTCTGAAAGGGGAAAAATCTCGAATGTTGAAAATTACACCCATGACGAGTGTGCAGAAAAACATTATGGAGATGTTTAATTGCAAATATTTAGGGATGAATGATTACTTAAAATCGATAGGGGTCAAGAAGATGTAGAACAGATTTTAAAATTGTGATGGTCTATTGATGGCGTTTTTAATTTATAGTGACGAAGATGGGTTATA
>JAKRWB010000550.1 GCA_022353185.1 ANME-2 cluster archaeon
TAAACATTTGATAGAATTTAAACTATAAAATATTTAAACTGTGATTTATTGCTCTAATTTAAATCGGTAATAAAATTGACATGCCCGAAAGTCGTGCAATACCAAAATTCAGTTATCCAAACGAATGTGTCAAATACAGATACGACTACAAATCCGTGTAAATCTGTGAAATCAGTGTCTTTTTATTTTTCAGACACAGATTAAAATGATTAACACCGATTTTACCTAAAGTCGTTATCTAAAAAATAACTGGAAAATGGGACCGTGTCTTGATAGTTATTAGAAAAAATTAATTTCCATGGTAAGAATTCATGTGGAGCAAAATACTGAACAACTTTAAAAAACATCCTGCACAGGAGAAGGTCATCAAACTCCTGCTGGAGCGCGGTTTCCAGGTCAATGACCAGGGTAGGGTAGTATCGGGCAGCATCGAGATACCCCATACCCAGGTAGCCAGGGAGATCGATGTGGACCGACGTGTAGTTGACTCCACTTGCGAAGTGATACTGGGCGACAAAACCCTTTCCAGCATTTTCAGGAATATTCACACTATACCTTTCCTGAAGGACGTGGCACCCGAATTGGGTCTGGGGGTTCTGGTCATAACACCCGGGGATGCATCCAAGACAGGTATATTGGGAAGTGTGGCCAACGCAGTGGCACACCGGGGTTTAAGCATCAGGCAGGCAGTGACTGACGACCCCTATTTGACAGAACATCCACATCTCACCATAATCACCGATGATAAGATACCTGGTGACCTGGTCGAAGAACTGATGAAAGTACCAGGAGTAAAAAGCGTAACTGTATTTTAAATAATCAACTATTTAGATGACTTTTTTTTAGAAGCAGTCTTCTTTTTAATGGCAGTTTTGCTTGTCCCTGCTTTCTTTTTTGTAGCGGACTTCTTGCCCTTTGTATTACCAGCGGCGGCCTTTTTCGTTTTAGTGATAGTCTTTGTTCCTGTCGTATTTTTACCAGTAGTATTCTTTTCAGGAACAGTCTTCGTGGCAGCGATTTTCTTATCAGGCTCTGCCCCTGTATCTGCTATTTTCGTATCAGTCGCAGTCTTCTTTTTAGTGGTGGTTTTCCTGGTTTTAGTCTTACCTGCAGCAGCCTTTGTTCCGGCATTGCTCACTATAGTGGTTATAGGTTTTGCAGTAGTCATCTTTTCAGCAACTGATAGCCGGATGGCAGTATTCATTCTCTTCTTAGGAATTTCAAATATTTCCTCTATTTCCTTCTTTTTTGAGGCTGGTTCGGGGAACATATCAAGTATACCACTCATTTTCGGTTCTTTCTCGATTTCGAACCTGGTAATTGTCACACCACCGGGGGCCCGCATTGGTCCATCCACCTTTGCTTCTTCATGTACAGTGACCTCACCGCTGTTTATCTCACCGAGGATGTGAGTGCCTTTTCCCACGCGCACATTTCCCCTGGTAACCAGGTTTCCATGAATGGTATTCCCCTCTCCGATAACGATATCATCCATGGTTTTAATGCTGCCAAAAAGCGTATTATTGTCCCCCATAACCAGTGAACTCGCCCTGATATTCCCCATCAACCGGCATCCACTACCGATATTTGCCTTGTCCGGCACTCTGATGGTTTCCATATCTATCTTTGAACCGCTGGGAATTATCAGCAGTTTATCCTTATAAATATCGTCATCATCGTCATTGAAAAGTTCACTCAGGGCTTTTTCAACTTCCTCGCCCTTGCCCAATCTCAGCATTTCTGCAAGATAAAGATAAATGTAAATAATTACAGGAATGGGATTCCTGACCACTATCCAGCCTTTTGCTTCAAAACCCCCACCTATCTTCACATCCTTGCCGATATCCAGGTCTCCGCCCACAACCAGTTTCCCGTCAATGTTAACAAATTCGCCGATAAAGGCCTGGTTCTTGGTCCTTACGTCACCACCGACATTGGACCACATATCTATGCGTATCTCTTCTGACCCAAGCACATTACCGTTGATTCTAACCCTCTCTCCTGCTATTACCGAATCTGCAATAATACCAAAACCTATGTCGGAATAGTTGCCTATTATGGCTCCGCCATCCACCACAATAGAATGCTCTTCCATTTTAGTGTTATCAGGTATTGTGAACGTTTTCAACAGTTCTTCCATCACGTTTTGCTCCGAAATAATTTGAAGTATTTAGTATCCAGAGAATATAAAGTGTTTTGCTTTTCATTTTCTAGAACATTTTATCTATGTCTCTATCAATCTATAATTTGATTATTATGTGTGAATTACATGCCATGCTGGTTGACGGGACAGATAAGAAATTGTTGATGGAGGATGTTGTACGGTTAGTTGTCAACGATGAGGATATAACAATAACCGGGATGTTGGGTGATACCATGCAGGTTAAGGGGAAAATACTGCGTGTGGATATCACTAAACAGGAAGCTCTGATACAGAAAATAGATTAGGTTATGCTGTATTAAGGAACATTGTTAAATATGATACTTTTTAAATTATTCTGGAAAAAGGACTCGCTGCAAAGTTTTTCAACCACAGAGTACACAGAGAGCACAGAGCGG
>JAKRWB010000551.1 GCA_022353185.1 ANME-2 cluster archaeon
AGTTAGAAGAGACAGGGGAAAAACAAGTTTCATTGACTGATCCTGATAGTCGAATGATGATGAATAATCAAAAATTCGATGTCTGTTATAATGTGCAGACTACAATCGATGACAAAAATAACCTGATCGTAGATTATGAAGTTACAAATGATGTCAATGATATGAAACAGCTTAATGAAATGGCAAGCAGAGCTAAAGAGATATTAGAAGTAGAATCTCTTGATATCCTTGTTGATAAGGGTTATTATAATCCAGATGAAATCAAAAAGTGTGTTGACAACAATACGATTCCGTACATTCCCGAACCCAAGTAAAAGCAGCCTAAAGAAGATAGTGTTCCTAAAGCTGGATTTTGTGACTGTGATTTTAAATATGATGCCATTAGAGATGTTTATACATGTCCGGAAGGCCGTGAATTAACATTTAGTGTAATGTCTGAAAAAAATAATAAAATGATGAAGGAGTATAGAAGTGATAGCTGTGGCAGTTGTGAATGTAAATCAAAATGTACCCGTAAGAAGAATGGTCGAGTAATATTTAGATGGGAACATCAAGTGATTCTTGATGAAATGAGAGAAAGAGTAAAAGAAAATATGGATGTTGTTAAGAAAAGAAATTGTATGTCTGAGCATCCTTTCGGTACTATTAAAAGAGGATTCAATCAGGGATATTTCTTATCGAAAGGTTTGAGGAAAGTAGGAGGAGAAATGGGTTTTACTATGCTTGCGTATAATATTAGAAGGGTAATTAACATTCTTGGGGTGAGAAAATTGATGGAAAACATGAATGTTGGGTAGAACAAAACCCATTTTAATGTTTTTTGGATACATTGGCCAATACTTGGGGGAGCTGAGGGGAAATTTGTGTGAAATATGGGAATGATGTGAAAAAAGTTTTTTTAAATCTATGAACCAGTTAATTGTTGATTGAAGTTGGTGATTATGATTTACATTAGTTTTTATACACTCTAATGTAAGGCAGTATAAGTGAATTTTGTCCCAAGGCCATTACGGCCCATAAGAAGATGTATGAGTTCATATATTCAAAATGTTTGGTTAATAAATAGTGAATCGTCAGAATTTAGTAAAGTCGGAGGTATGATTATATCACAAAAACTATATCATTTCCAAACAGATATGGCGAAGGTATTGTTAGATAATAGTCCTATTAAAAATAGTAATTTTTGTCGGTGCTGAGTATAGTTTATATTGGATGCCTTTTTAATAGAAAACGTCAATTAGTTACAAACAATATTTAATTAGAAAAAAAGATAAAAAAAAGATAAACCGGACAATAGAACCACTACTATATCCCTTGAAAAAACAGGTACGAAAAAAGTGAACATATCATGCAGGATAAACAAAAAATATTTCTGGTCTTTATTGGACTGGCTTTGGTCATTTGCAGCATAACCGGAGCGGCTGGATATTATATAGATAATGTTCCAGGTGCGGTGTATGGTCTTGAGGTGGGCATTATTGTTTCAGGGATAGTCGCAGGGTGTTTATATTATCTGCCAGCGGCGGTAATTATTAAGTTATTCGGCGGCAAGGAAGTAACTAAGGAAGATTCCCCTGACTTTATCAGGACCATCGAGGAATTTGCAGAAATCGTTGATATTCCCAGACCTCGGTTATATTTGTCAGATAAGGATATTCCGTTAATATTCACGGTGGGGCGGGACTGCACTTCAGCCTCCATCCTGTTGACTGAAAAATTATCGAATATCCTGTATCCAGAGGAATTAACATGTGTGATCATGCATGAAATGGCACTTATAAAGCAAGATCGGATATTCAGGCAAACCCTTGTGGCATTTATAGCAGGTATATTGACCATGTTCACCACTTTCGAGCTATGGAGTGCGCTGGTCACTGGCTTCGATCAGGAAGATGACCCGGCACACCGTGTCATCAAATTTCTTGCCTTGGTGCTGGTTACCCCGCCTGCAGTGTCACTAATATTAATTCATTTATTAATACCGTCCGATAGAGAATATATTGCAGATGCGACAGCAATAGAATTCTACAATAAGCCAAAAGTCTATATAAAAATGCTTGAAAAGATGGGAAGATGGTTCAATGATATCAGATATGAAGATATGAATCCTGCCTATGGATTGCTAAATATTGTTAATCCATTACCTTGGACTAGCGATACTGAAGATGATTTCTATGCACTTTTCAATACACACGCAAGTATAGGCGAGAGAATTGAAGCTATACATATGGTAGGTCGGCAAGTATGAGGATAATGGAATCCGTAGCTAGAACAATAGGAGAATTTGTTAGTAAGTATAAACACATCACTAGGTGGAAAAGGTTATTGCTGCACAGCATCATCTCCCATCTGTTAATTCTCTTCGGTATCATTGTGGTTTATACATCATTCTATAAAGATTTTAATGAGATAGAATCTCTTCTAATTGCAGGAGTCTATCTGGGCATACTGGCAGTAACACACATCATGCTGTATTTGATATCCAGAAGCCGATCTACAGATAAAACAAACGAAATAAAGACAAATGAAATAAAGACAAATGAAATAAAGACAAATGAAATAAAGACAAATGAAATACAAATACTAAAATCACTGCTTCAATCACCCTGGGTGGACTTATATTTAGTCCTTTTAACTAATTTTCTCGCGATTGTTTTCATACTTATTCCGCCCTTTAACGAAACCCCACTCAGGATTCCGCTTGCACTGGTACTCTTGTTGTTCCTGCCTGGATATGTGTTCATAGCGGCAATGTTACCGGGGCGCGATATCAGCGGGATAGAGCGCTTCACCCTGAGTGTGGGGCTGAGCATTGCCATAACGGTGTTTGACGGTTTTGCGATCAGCGTCACAGTCTGGCGTTTAAGGCCGACATCCATCGTGGTATCGCTTACGCTTATAATCCTGTTCTTTATGCTTATAACCTATTTCATGAGAACGCGGCTGCCTCCTGAGCAGCGCTTTGTACCCGATGCCCAACCATTTATTGAATTATTGAAAACAAAAGAAAAGATGACCGATATCGAGAAAGGACTGATAATTGTAATGGTCGGGTCCATCATTATTGCCAGTGGAATGGTCATCTATACAAAGTTCACTTTTGAGGAAGAGCAGTTCACGGCCCTGTATATACTTGGGCCGGGCGGGAAGGCAGAAGGTTACCAGACGAACCTATCATTTGGTGAGCCCACTGTTACCATGGTAGGGGTTGAGAACTATGAACATGCACCTGTTAATTATACCCTGCAGGTAGTGCTTGAGGGTGTGGTCCTGACAGACAGGGAAATTCGATTGGACCACAATGAGAAATGGGTTGAAAACGTTACATACTTCCCTGATGTCATGGGCAAAAAAATAAAACTTGAATTTTTGTTATTTAAAGATGATTCAGCGAATAGTTACCGTTCAGTGAATAGTTACCGTTCAGTGCATCTCTGGGTCAATTCGGAAATTGATAAAAATAATTCAGGTGGTATTGAGAGTTACCTAATATCCGTTCCAAAGGTCATCAATGGAAATATGGA